>CAZMXX010000145.1:0-8798 GCA_964570315.1 uncultured Anaerolineaceae bacterium
GTGGTGCTGCCCAATCCCGATGCCAATGCCGCCCAAATCATTTCGCAAATTTCGGAAACGTCCCCGAAGGTTTTGGTGACCCTGCGAGAATTTGCGGGACTGGTGCAGATTGTCACGTCACAACCTGACCCGCCGGTATTAATTTTGACCGACATCCGCCGGGCGGTGAGTGGCGGCGTTTACAAAAAAATGCTGGCGCGATGGCAGGCGGCGGGCGCGGCATCGGTGAATTTGGATGAGCCGCTGAATGTCGGGCTGTTGATGGCGGATGTGATGATGGATTCCCCCGTCGAGCCGCCGGACGTCGCCGTTTCCGCCGATAGTTTGGCGGTGGTCATTTACACCGGCGGCACAACCAGCGACCCCAAAGGGGTGAAGTTGACCCACAAAAATCTGGTGGCGAATGCGCTGCAGACCCGCCACTGGGTTCCGAATCTGACGCACGGCGCGGAACGCTTCCTGTCGGTTGTGCCATTGCTGCACAGCTACGGCATGACGGTGGCGATGAACGTCCCCATTTTGCTGGGCGCGGCGATGATTCTGCTCCCCGTGTTTGAGGTGGAACAGGTGCTGGAACACATCCAAACCTATAAACCCACCCTCTTTCCCGGTGTGCCATCCATGTATACCGCGCTGAATCAAGCGCCCAACGTCCGCCAATATGGATTATCGTCCATCAAAGCCTGTATCAGCGGCGGCGCACCCCTGCCCATTGAAGTGCAGGAAGCTTTTGAAAAACTGACCCATGCCCATCTGGTGGAAGGGTACGGGTTGACGGAAGCGTCGCCCATCACCCACGCCAATCCCATTGATGGCGAAAATAAAGTGGGGTTCATTGGCGTGCCGTTGCCCAACACCGATGCCCGCATTGTGGATTTGGTGACGGGCGAAACGCTGCCCCCCGGCGCAATCGGCGAGCTGGTGGTGCGCGGTCCGCAGGTGATGGCAGGCTATTGGGGCGATGCACCGGCGGGGGGCGCGGAGACCGAATCGGCGTTGCGGGATGGTTGGCTCTTCACCGGCGATGTGGCGGTGATGGATGCCGACGGCTATTTCCAAATCATCAGCCGCAAGCGCGACGCCATCACGGCGGGGGAATACAGCGTCTATCCGCGCGATGTGGAAGAAGTGCTGTACGAAAATAACAAAGTGATGGAAGTGGCGGTGGTCGGCGTGCCGACAGAGCAGGAGGACACACAGCGCGTGAAAGCGTATGTCGTCCCGCGTCCCGGCACAACGCTTTCCAAAGATGAACTGCTGGAACTGTGTCGGCGGCGATTGGAGCCGTATGCCGTCCCATGGGACATTGAATTTCGGGAGGAACTGCCGAAGTCATTCGTCGGCAAAGTCTTGCGTCGCATGTTGACCACCACCGACGGACAATAATTGCCGCTGAATGGGCGAGCGTTCAACTTTTTTCGGAGGATAATCGTATAACTTTCGGGAGGGTGTTATGGTTCAGATAACTGCCACACAAGTTTGGGATGTCATTCAAAAAGAGATTTTTGCTGTGGTGGGTATGGTATCCGCCCAAAATGAAGCCCGCACGGTGGGCATTGTGTATGTGGTGCATAATCGGAAACTGTATTTTGCATCACTGCGGAGTGCCTGGAAAGTACGACACATTCAACACAACCCGAATGTCTCGCTCACCATTCCCATTGCCAAACGGATTCCTTTTTTCCCGTGGGCGAAAATCCCCGCCGCCACCATCACCGCTACCGGTACAGCACGGATTTTGAGCCGCGACGATGTTCCGGCGGAGATTGTAGAAAAATTGCTGCGCGATACCATCGAAACGGCGGAAACGAAATCAAATTTCGCAGTGATTGAGGTTAAATTGCACGGAAATTTCGTGACGTATGGCATCGGTGTGCCGTTGCTGACCATGAGGGATACCGAAAAAGCGCGCGGGCGTGTGCCGGTTGCGTAATTCAGGGTTTGATAGTCTGTTTGTAAAGCCAATCCTGAAAACCGAAAACTGAAAACTAACGCCCGAAAACTGACCACTATTCAAGAGAGGACAATCATTAATGGAGCAAATCCAAACCATCACCGACAAACTTTGTGCCAATGTGGAAAAAGTCATTGTGGGCAAACACGAGGCGGTGCAAAAAACTATGCTGGCGCTGCTGGTGCAGGGGCACGTGCTGATTGAAGATGTGCCGGGGGTGGGCAAAACCATCCTCGCGCGCGCGTTCGCCCGTTCCATCGGCTGTAAGTTCCGGCGGATTCAATTCACGCCCGACATGCTCCCCAGCGATGTGACCGGGGTGTCGGTCTTCAACCAGAAGGAGCGCGAATTTGAATTTCGGGAAGGACCTATTTTCGCGCAGATTGTGCTGGCAGATGAAATCAACCGCGCCACGCCGAAAACACAATCGGCATTGCTGGAAGCGATGGAAGAGCGGCAGGTGACGGTGGACGGCACAACTTACAAAATGCCCGCCCCGTTTTTGGTGATGGCAACCCAGAACCCCATCGAATATGAGGGGACTTTTCCGCTGCCGGAAGCCCAACTCGACCGTTTTGTGCTGCGCATTCGGCTGGGGTATGTCCCGGCGGCGGAAGAAGTGGCAATTTTGAACGCCCAGCAATTCCGCCACCCCCTGCAGGATTTGACGCAGGTCATCAGCCACACGGAACTGGTGCAGTTGCAGGAAGCGGTCAAATCGGTTTTTGTGGATGACCGGCTGAAAGAATATATCGTCGCCATTGTGGGCGCGACGCGCACCCACCCCAACGTTTATTTGGGCGCCAGCCCGCGCGGAAGTCTGGCAATCTACAAAACCGCGCAGGCGTGGGCTGCGCTCAACGGGCGCGATTTTGTCATCCCCGACGACATCAAACAACTGGCGGAACCCGCGCTGGCGCACCGGGTCATCATCAGCCCCGCCGCGCGGATGAAAAGTGTCAACGCCGACGATGTCATCGAAGAGATTTTGCACAGCCTGCCCGTGCCATCTGTTGAGGTGAGATAGCCGTGCGCCGCAATTTCTCTCGGAGCTGGCTGGTTTTTCTGCTGTGGGGGGTGATTTCTGCGGTCGCGCTCATCACCGCCGACGGGCTTTTTTTCACCCTGGCGTATCTGCTGGGCGGATTGCTGCTGCTGTCGTTTCTGTGGGCGTGGTTCAATGCCCATTGGGTCAAAATCACCCGTAAAACGCGCGGCACACATTCGCAGGTCGGTGAAATGGTGGATGAGCTATTTTCGGTGCAGAACACCGGGCTTTTGCCGAAACTGTGGTTGGAAATTCTGGATTATTCCACCCTGCCGGGGCATCGCGCCAGTTTTGTGGTCTCCGGTGTGGGGCGAAAAGAGACGCGCACCCATCACGTCCGCACCATGAGCCTCCGGCGCGGGCGCTACCGGCTCGGTCCCATCACCGTGCGCAGTGGCGACCCCTTCGGGCTTTTCATCTTCGAGCGGGAACTCGCGCTGGAAAAATATCTGGTGGTCTACCCGCGCACCGTTCCCCTGCCGTATTTTCACCCTCTTTTGGGGGAATTGACCGGCGGTGAAACCGTGCGGCGGCGCACCCACTATGTGACCACCAATGTTTCCGGGGTGCGGGATTATGTTCCGGGCGATAGTTTCAATCGTATCCATTGGTGCAGCACCGCGCGCACCGGGCGGCTGGTGGTGAAAGAATTTGAACTCGACCCGATGGCGGACATCTGGCTGGTGCTTGACATGGAGCGGAGTGTGCATGTCGGTCCGCAGGACGAAGATTTGCCGCAGCCCGAAGTCCCGGCAGTGCCGTGGGAAAGTTGGCATGTGCCGCCCCTGCCCCCCAGCACCGAGGCATACGCCATCTGCACGGCGGCTTCGATGGCGCAGCATTTTTTGCGCCAAGACCGCGCCGTGGGGTTGCTCACCTATCCCGGCGGCTCGCACGCGGAATTCATCCACAGCGACCATGGCGTTCGGCAGGAAGAACGCTTGCTGGAGATGATGGCGGTGCTGCGGGCGCGGGGAACGGTATCGCTGGAACAGATTTTGCTGGCGGAAGGGGTGCGCTTCAATCGCAACACCACGCTGATGGTGATTACCCCTTCCATTCGCCCCAGTTGGGCGGGCGCAGTGCGCCATCTTTCCAGCCGGGGTGTGAAAACCACCGCCATCGTCATCGACCCCGCCAGCTTTGGTGCGCCCTACGGCTCGGATGCGGTGCTCGCGGAACTCATCGCCAGCCACATTCCGGCATACACCGTCCGGTTTGGGGATGACCTGTCGGTGGCGCTGGCAAATATGCCCAGACCCTAAAGCGGATGTGCCTCCTTCCCCCCAAATTTTTATGCAATTTTTACAGACAGTTTTGAAAAAAGGCTGTAGAATTGATGGTTAGACCAGCCTGTGTAAATTGTTTTGAGAACGGAGATCTGATTGACTGACAAATCTTTTTTGGGTGGTGGTTCAAATTGACTGATGGAAATCATTCGCCGGTAGGGACAGAGCATTGCTCTGTCCCTACGCAAAACAAACACTACCCTTTTTTGGACGCAGATGTACGCAGATTTTCGCTGATAGTCAATCGCAACGCCTCAATTTTGTTTTTTCGTAACGGCACAGCGTCCGGCTTTTACCTTGAACTGAAGTTCAAGGCTCAGAATTTAAGCCGACTTAAGTCGGCTTGGGCTATCAGCCCGGAAATTTATTTCCGGATAAAAGCCGCAAAATATGGAAATCTGCGTTTTTCAGCGTTTATCTGCGTTCCGTAAAAACATCAGCGAGTTTTGTCAGTCAATCAGGAACGGGGAGATTTTTCCATGAAAGCATATCGTAATCAGTTCATCGTTGCCATCGGCGGCGCATTAATTTTGACTGCCGGACTTGGTGTGCTGTGGCATGCCGTTTGGTGGCTATTGCTCATTTTTCTGCCGCCGGCATTGTTGGGCGTGTATGATATGCTTCAGAAAAAACATACCTTGCTCCGCATTTACCCCGTAATTGGGCATGTGCGTTTTTTGTTTGAGGCAATCCGCCCCGAAATTCAGCAGTATTTCGTTGAATCCGACCTCAACGGACGCCCGGTGAGCCGGGAATATCGTTCACTGGTGTATCAGCGAGCGAAACACGCGCGGGATACCCGCCCGTTTGGCACACAGTTCGACGTGTATCGCTCAGGGTACGAGTGGGCGAACCATTCGCTGGCGCCCAAATCCACCCCGCCGGTCGAAAATCGGGTGCTGTTCGGAGGGGCGGCGTGTCGCCAGCCGTATGCTGCCTCGCATCTCAATATTTCCGCGATGAGTTTCGGCGCACTGAGCCGAACGGCAATTTTGGCGTTGAATAAAGGGGCGAAAGCGGGCGGCTTCGCGCACAACACCGGCGAGGGGGGCATCAGCCCCTACCATTTGCAGGGGGGCGCGGATTTGATTTGGCAGATTGGCACGGGATATTTCGGTTGCCGCACGCTGGACGGGGCATTCGACCCCGCTTTGTTTGCCGAAAATGCGGCGCGCGACGTGGTGAAAATGGTGGAAATCAAACTTTCGCAGGGGGCGAAACCGGGGCATGGCGGCATTCTCCCCGCCGGAAAAGTCTCCCCGGAGATTGCCGCCATCCGCCATGTGCCGTTGGGGCAGGATGTCATCTCTCCCCCTTCGCACAGTATGTTTTCCACGCCGGTCGGGTTGTTGGAATTTGTGGCGCAATTGCGCGAACTTTCGGGCGGCAAGCCGGTGGGTTTCAAGCTGTGCATCGGTTATCCCGCCGAGTTTTTCGCCATTTGCAAGGCGATGTTGGCGACCGGTATCACGCCCGACTTCATCACCATTGATGGCGGGGAAGGGGGTACCGGCGCCGCGCCGATAGAATTCACCAATTCGGTGGGGACGCCTTTGAGGGATGGGCTGATTTTGGTGCACAACGCTTTGCGCGGCGTGGGGTTGCGGAAAGATATCCGGCTGATTGCTTCGGGGAAAATTTTATCCGCCTTTCATATGTTTCGGGTGCTGGCGTTGGGGGCGGACACCATTAACGTCGCCCGCGCGATGATGTTCGCCCTGGGCTGCATTCAAGCCCGACGGTGTGACTCGAATACGTGCCCGACGGGGATAGCCACCCAAAATCCCATTTATTACAAGGCGCTGGACGTGCCCCAAAAAGCCGAGCGGGTGGCGCATTATCACGCCGAGATGATTCGCAATTTACTGGAACTGGTTGCCATTGCCGGGTTGGATTCCCCGGAGGACATTCGCCCGCAGCACGTCTATCGCCGGGTGAGCAACGAAGCCACCAAAACCTACGCCGATATTTACCCGATGATTCCCGAAGGCGCATTGTTGAACGATGCCGACGATGTTTTGCCCCCCACCATGCGCTCGGATTGGCAGCGTGCGGACGCAACGTGCTGGCAAATGTGATGGACACACGTCGATTTTTCAATTATTCGGGAATGCGGTATAATTTGGGCAATATGGCAATACGATGACAGAGGAAAGTAAACGGGTGAAACCTGTCAGGGAGGCGATGTCACAGACTGCAAGCATCGCTGAGGGGAAACCGGTTGAAGTTCCCTCCGGAGTGGTTTGGTGAAGCGGGCAACCGTGCGTAGTCAAACCCGGCTGGCTCGCCGTTATCGGAGCGCCCAATCAGAGGTTGGGGTAGAGGTTGCCGTCCGTGCGCGGGCGGTGAATCAGGGTGGTACCGCGAGCGACAGCTCGCCCCTGCGCGGGGCGGGCTTTTTTGTTGCGGTTCACGTCAGCGCCAGCACCAAGAGGAGCATTAACAGCCCGCCGATGGCGGTGACGCCCAGCGCGCCAATCAGAATGAGCGGCAGCAGCGACGCCGACGTCCGTCGGGGCGATGATGCGGGGGTATCGGCGGCGATGCTCGCGCTCCGCAACGCCGAAAGGTCGTCGGCGGGCGGGGTGTCCACCGGGGCGTCTGGCGGCGGCGCGTCCGTTTCATCAATGCGGAACGGTTTGCGGGACTGCTTCAGCAACCCCCGCGACGGTATTTCGGCGGCGGGTGGGGCGGGTTGTTCCACCGTCGCCGCGGCGAATTCCGCCAGCGCGGCGCGGGCATCGGCGTTGTTTGGGTTGATGCGCAACGCGCGTTCCAATAGCTTTTTTTGCTCGGCGGGGGAGTGTGCCACCCGACTCAGCCAGACCCAAGCGCGGTCGTTTTCATCGTCGGCTTGCAGCACCTGCTCAAATAACCTGCGGGCAGAATCCGTATCGCCATTTTTGAATGCGGCTATGCCCTGCTGTAAAAGTGATGCCATCGCTCCACCTCGAATTTGCATAATGAGTTGTCATAAGTATAACAGATGGTGTGTGAAGAAGCAAGCATTGGGGCGGGTGAAGCCGGTGAGAAGGTGTGGGGGTGGGAACCTGAAACCTGAAACCTGAAACTTGGGACTTGAAACTTTGAACCAGAAACTTTGAACGGAGGCATTATGCTCAATCAACTTGAACAACTGGCGCAGACTGCGCTGGCGGCGTTGAAAAATCTGTCCGACAGCAAAGCGCTGACCGGCTGGCACATCCAATATCTCGGCAAAAAGGGTGAAATCACCCTGATGTTGCGCCGCGTGGGCGAACTTCCGCGCGAAGAGCGTCCCGCATTCGGCAAACGTGCCAACGAGATTAAGCGCGAACTGGAAGCGGCATACGACGCCCGCGCCGCCGAAATCAAGGCGCAGGAAATGGAAAAAGCCTTCGCCGAAAACGCGCTCGACGTGACCCTGCCGGGTCGCCCGGTGCGTCGGGGACATCTGCACCCCAGCACGCAGGTTTTGCGCCGCATCTACCAAATTTGGGCGGATATGGGCTTTCAGGTTTATCGCGCCCGCGACGTGGAATCGGATGAATACAACTTCCAACTGCTGAACATCCCGCCGCACCACCCCGCCCGCGAAATGCAGGACACATTTTACACCACCACCGAGGGCGTACTGCTGCGCACCCACACTTCGCCGGGGCAAATCCACGCCATGCACGAATACGCACCCGAACCCATCCGCATTATTTTGCCGGGGATGTGCTACCGGCACGAGCAAATCACCGCGCGGAGCGAAATTCAGTTCCATCAGGTGGAAGGGCTGGCTGTGGGGCGCAATATCCGCATGACCGACCTGAAAGGCACGCTCACCAGCTTCGCCCAGCGACTGTTTGGCGCGGGCAGACCGACCCGTTTTCGCGCCAGCTACTTCCCCTTCACCGAACCGTCCGCGGAGATGGATGTGGAGTGCATCATCTGCAACGGCAAAGGGTGCAAAACCTGCAAGCAGACCGGCTGGCTCGAAATTCTGGGTTGCGGGATGGTGCATCCGACGGTGCTGCGCAACGGCGGCTACGACCCCGAAGAATTTTCGGGATTCGCGTTTGGCATGGGACCGGAACGCATCACCATGCTCAAACACAGCATCGAAGACATCCGCTATTTCTGGGGAAATGACCTTCGATTTTTGCGGCAATTTTAGACAAACGAAACCCGAAACCTGAAACTCGAAACATCAAACGGAGCTTAAAATGAAAGTACCCGTATCTTGGCTGAAAGATTTTGTTGATATAAAACTACCCATCCCCGAACTGGCGGAATTGATGACCATGGCGGGGATGGAAGTGACCCACATTGATTACATCGGCTTGCCCGAATCAGACCTGCCGTGGGGCCGCGAACAGCTGGTGCTGGGGCACATCCTGCGCGTGGAACAGCACCCCAACGCCGATAAACCCGTTATGGCGCCCGTGGCACCCCGCGCGGATGAGCCCGCACACTGCGTCCCCCGCGCGCCGCACCCAGTTCCCCACCCCATGGCCAGGGGCTCTTTCTCTCTCGTGGGTGG
>CAZMXX010000146.1:0-8786 GCA_964570315.1 uncultured Anaerolineaceae bacterium
CCGGGAATACCGGGCACGACGGTATGCTGGCGGGGGTGCACGCCAACAGCACCCGCGACGCGGTTGACCGCATCAAGACACTGGCGATGCGCGCCTTTGGCGAAAAAGCGCCGGAAATGCTGGTACTCAAAGAGGCGGTGCGCGCGTTTATGCTGGCTGTTTATCAGGAACGCGACCATTTCACCGGCAAGCGGCATATCCGGGAAATCGCCGAAATCACGGGCAACATCGAGGGGGGCAATGCGGTGGTGCAACCCCTCTTCGAGTGGCGGGACGGGGTGCTGCGCTGGACGGGCAGCCGTCCCTATCCGCGATTGGCGCAGCGGTTGGAGCGGCACGGATACGATTACGAAAGCATTTTCGGTACCGGTACTCCGGCACCGTCACCCGCAAACGATCGGTTGTGGTAGGAGAAGAAAGATGACCGGATTCTTGTATGGCCCGAACGTCCTTTTTGCTCTGCTGGGTGCGAGTGGCGTATTGGCAATGTTTTACAGTTTGTATATCGCCGCGCCGAGCGTCAAAGCCAAAGATATGGCGCGCTTTGCGCAGGGCGAGGACCTCGGCTGGCGTGGGCGTTTGCAGCAAAAGATTGAACAAGCCGGTTTAGAGGTTACGGCTGATGAATTTATCCGTATTTCGGTAGTCAGTGCCGTTGTCACCGGCACGGCGGGATACTTCGGCACCGGCACTGTCAGCGGTCTGGTCATCGGTATCGCGCTGTCACCGTTCGGGTACTGGACATATCTGGAAAACAAACGAGATAAACGACGGCAGGCGTATCAGGAAGGGTTGGCGCGGGCAATTGCTATTGTCCGTGATTCGGTGGCTGCGGGGAAAGCACTGCACCAATCTATTGAAGATGTTGCCCGGCGCGGGCCAAAAAATATTCGTCCTGACTTCGAGGACATCATCACGCAAATGAATATCGGCGTTCCCTTTGCCCAAGCACTGGAGACCGTGCGCAAGAAACGAAACGACCCCATCCTGAACGTTTTTGCCGAAATTCTGATGGTACACACCCGTTACGGCGGCGAGGTGGCGCCTATCCTGGAAACGCTGGCAGATGCCACCAACCGGCGCACCGATATCCGGCGACGTATCGCCGCCGAACAGGCGCAGGTGGTATGGGAAGCGCGCATTATGAGCATTGCGCCGCTGCTGATGGTTTTCATTTCGCGGTACACGATGGCGTCTGCCGCGCGGCCCTTTTATGCCAGCATATGGGGGGAAGTCACCATTTTGTTGATCACACTCATCGGCGCGGGCAGTTATTGGCTGGTGATGAAATTCGCCGGCGCACCGCTGAAGATACTGGACAGCGTCTTTGTCGCACCTGACGATTAAGGAGACAAACCCATGGATGTATTTGCCAACAGTACCAACATTCTCATTGCCTTGATTGGCGCACTCGGCGCGCTGCTGGTTTTCAGCGCCATTACCGGCGTCATCCACCCGCGAGGTGATTACCGCGATATCATCATCAACGAAGATGACGAATATGCCCTGACGCTGGATGACAGCGCGCCGATTCTCGACCGGTTGTTCGGGCGCACCTTACACGATTTAGCCGGTTGGCTGGCGAATTTATTGGGGAATCAGGAGCGAGACGCGGCGTTGTTGTTGCAGGCGGGCTACCCGTCGCCATTCAACACTTTGGGTGATTTTTACGCCTGGAAAGTTATTTTGTCCGTTGGCTTTTTCGTACTGACACTGTTCGTCGTCGTATTCATCGGCAAACCGACCTGGCTGCCGGTCAGTCTGGCGATGGGCATTTACGGGTTGTTCATGCCCGACCTGAATTTGAAAGGGAAAATCAAGGAACGGCAGGAAGGCTTTGAAATCGAGATGGCATTCACGATGGATCGGTTGGCGATGCTGGTGCAGGCCGGGGAATCCGTCGAGCGCTCACTCCGCCATATAGCCGCCGGTGGCGGCAGCTATTTCATCGTCGAAATGCGCAATGTAGCCGATTTACTCAATACCCGTATTTCGCTCAACGAAGCGTTGGAAGATGTCATCCCACGGTTTCCGTTGGAAAGTTACGAATCGCTGGTGTCGGCAATTATGATGAGCCTTGAACGAGGCACGAGATTGCACAAGGTTTTGAACACACTTTCTCGAAATATGCAGTCCCGGATGGAAAATGACCTGCTGGCCAAAGGAAAGTCGAGCACCATCCCGATGGTATTGGGAATGGGACTATCGCTCATTGCCATCTTTTTGGCTATTGGCGGTCCGGCGGCATACATCTTTGTGCAAAGCGGGCTTTAAGCGCGAAAGGAGGTAGGCGACCGGACAAACCCAATCGTATTCACCGTATTTGCAACCGGCACAGATTAAAAGGAGTGAAATCTATGAGTCTGCAAACCTTGTCCGATAAAAGTTTGGGAATGCAATTAAAAGTCATCAATGCCGCCAATAAGGTCAAACGGTTTACTTCCGACGCCCTTTTCCGACAGGAAGAGGGGATGGAGATGGTACAGGCGGCACTGCTGGTGGTAGCGGCGTTAATCGCAGCCGTAGCATTGTTTGCTTTATTCCAAACGGTAGGCAACGTCTTTACACGCGCCAACAACCAACTGAACAAGTATTAAACATGGGCGTTAGTATGTTCAGGAAAGAAATCGGCGAAACCAAAGAAACCGGCGCGGCGATGGTGGAGTTCGCGCTGGTGTTTCCGTTGCTGACGCTGTTGTTTCTGTTGATTGCCGTCTACGGTTGGTACTGGTGGAATCAAACCACTGCCGCGACCGCCATCCACAATGGCGTGTATGCGGCGGCCATCAAAGGGGGGGATAAAGCTGCCGGATACGATGAAACGATGGGAACACTGCGCGCCGCATTGGGCGGGACAGCCGATAGTTACGAAGATTCGTTTTATATCGTCACCCGCCCCGGTTGGCGCAGTGACATCGGCGGCATAGAAAACAAACAGATTATCAACATCCCGTGGGTGGGACCGCTGCTGTTTACGGTCCAGGCGCAATCCGTCCAGCGCCACGAGCGGTTTTATGGCGGACGTCCCACCGGTTGGGAATAGGGGGCAAGGTATGTTGACAAGGTTACGGAAAGCAGAAAAACAAGAACACGGACAAGCGATGATCGAGATGGCGCTGGTGCTACCCCTGTTCATCATTCTCGCCGCCGGGGTACTCTATTTCGGCAAAGTGTTGTACGCCTATATCGCCGCTGATATGGCTGCCTACGACTGCGTGCGCACCGCTGCCGAAGCGCTGCATGCCGGAAGCGGGCAGATGCAGGGGCGCACCGCCGCCATTGACACGGTGCGTGGTTTTTACATGAGCGGCGTTACCCCGCGAGTGACGGTATATGCCCCCAACGGCTGGAAACGGGGCAGAGATGTGCGTTGCCGGGTCGGTTACACCGTCTCACTGGCGGGTATGCCACTCATCGGTATGCTGAACGTTTCGCAAAAAATTCACGTTCAATCTGACACCGCCCTGCGCATCGAGCAGTATAAATCGAGGTGGGACTGATGATGCGCAGACTGAACCAGTTTTTTGAAATAAAAAAAGAACAGGGGTCAATATTGGTCATCACCGTGCTGCTGTTACCGCTGATGCTGGTGTTGGTCGGGCTGGCGGTGGATGGCGGGATGATGTACCTGCAATACCAACGGGTGTCGCGCACTGCAAATCTGGGCGCACAAGCCGCCAGCCACGCCATCGACGAACAGTATTTCGCCCGCACCAACCGTATCCGGCTGGACTACCCGCGCGCGATGGCGTTCGCCCAACAGTACGCCAACGGCAACAGCACGTACAACATTCACGTGACCAATGTCATCGTGCGCGAGCGGCAAGTGGAAGTCACGGCGATGACTACCTACCGGACGTTCTTCATGCAGATTGGCGGCGCACGGGAAATCACCCTGCATATCAAAGGGAAGGCCTATCCCGCTTATGGCATTGATCGCGAGTGGCAGTGATACGATGTTTTCGCGGTGACAGCGCCGGTAAATCACCGGTCGGATTGACACTTGCATTCGCCATCACACGAGGAGCTAATTATGAATTTTAGCGAATACTTTATCAAATACGATGCCCGGCGGGATAAAACCACCATTCGCCCGATGGGAATAGTGCTCATTCTGCTGGTGCTGGTACTGCTGTTGGGTGCAGTATTTGGTATGTGGAAGGCGTTGACCAATAAAGTGCAGGCGGTGGATACCGCCACCTTATCCACGGCAACACCATCCGACGCCGCTGAAATAGGAGGGGTGTGGCAGCCACGGGACACCGGTCAAGACCCGATTAACTGGCATGTCATCAAAGTCGAGGATATGGGCAACGGCATTATACGCTACGCCTTGCCACCGGAGATTAAAAAATTGGCGATTGATGAAATTCAGGAGCTCATTGATTGGCAAACCAAATATATCAGTGCCGCCGACGCCGAAGCCCTAGCGCAGCACGTTGACACGTATTACGCCGAACCGTTGCTGACAACTATGAAAAAGTATATTGACACATTGGAACGCAGCGGGCAGGTGGGCGTCGAGTTTGATAAACAACCCCCGCCCTACAATCTGCCGCCGCTGGAAATTGAGGGCGTCACGCAGGACGGAAAAACCGCGTATATTCGGCAAACTATCGGAGCGCGCAAGATGGATTTCTTCAATGCCGACGGGTCGCGTATCGAAGGGATGTCCACCGCCAGTTATCCGCCGCAGCAATATGTCTACCGGATCGTGTTCAACACCGAATTGCGGCGCTGGCAGCTTGCAGAGCAGCTTGAAGGGCCGATCACATTGCCTGAGCCTCCGGTGCAAAACGGAGTAGCGCAATGACGGGAAAACACAAAACACTGACTGTTTTATTCATCATAACAGTCGTAATGGGCAGTCTGCTGGTGTGGGCGGCGAACAGCCATCCCGTCTCCGCACAATGCCCCGGTTGTGATATTTGCACGGTTCCGCCAGGGGGCGGCGGGGCGATTTGTGAGGTGTCCGGCACAGCCACGGCAGAACCGGGGACGCCGCCGGAACCCACTCAGCCGCCACCCCAAGCGACGCAACCACCGATTGTCACGGCGCCGCCGGGGACAGCCGGTCCACCGCCAACTCAGTCACCACCGCCCACGGCGTCGCCGGTGGAGATAACCCCCACCCCCAACCCGAATGCGACACCGACCGCCACCCCACCAGTCAACGAGTGCGTCCGGGAAGTGTGTGGCGGATTCTCGCCGTTTTGTCCGGCGCCGGGTTTCTTCCAGACCACCTTTGTGTACGACTGTGATACCGGTACATATCTACGCGGTAGTGGAAATGTCGGGCAGTTGGGCGATACCTGTTGCAGCCCGACACCGACGCCTGTGCCACCACCGGAGGCAACGCCAAAGGCATCCTGCCCGGAAACATTTGCGACGGGGCGCGGATGGGGTAAATACGAGGAATGCGCCGGCGGGTTCAAACTATCGGTGAGTGCGGCCATCCCGGCCTACCGGGTCTGGTACACACCTTATCCGCGCGGGCTGGTGTACCAACAAATGCAGTTCAACGGTGATGCCAACCCGATTGTCGGCAATTACGTTTGGAGTGAACCGCTGGATAACTGGGATCCGGTTAACTGGAAATATGACCCTGATTTTCGCAACTTCCGCATTGGCATTCGCTGGCGGCAAGTCACTCCGACCACACCAATCCCGGACGCCCCGCCCTGCTGGATTAAGTGGTTGTGGGACGAGCGACCATGGGGCGAACCGAGAGAAACATGCAGCCGGTTAGCGCCGGGAGCGACCCACACCTATGAAACATCTTCAGCCGGTAAACCGGAGAACGGCCCGAACGATTTGCCCTCTTACCAGGTACAAGCCGTCACTTACTGGGTACTCGACTGGAAATGGCAGTGGGAGCAGTACGAATGCGTGGAACAGACAGAGAACAAATTCTGTGTGCCGAACTTGTCGGACGGAGATTACAACCTGGAACAATGCACGCTGCCGGATGGCGGACAGGGACATATTCAAACACAGGTAATCTGCAAAAAGAAAGATTGGGTACCCCATGAACAAGGCGGTATGTGCGATCTCAGCAAATACGGGCAACCGCACACCTACGTGGAATCATACAATATTGCCGCCAATCTGACCCAACCCGGAACGGGATTGTCGGTACCGGTGATCGAAGTGCAGGGAGTCATCCAAAAATGATACTTGCCGGAAAAATGCTGTTAACCGTTTATCTGCTGGCGTTGACGATACAGGACTTCAAAACGTGCGCTAATCCGTGGTGGGCAACGACCCCGTTTTTGCTGGCACTGACCGGTTGGCGGTTGTTGAACGGGGAATTAATGGCATTGCTCATCCCGTGGGGAATCGTGACGGCGATGTATGGGGCACACATTTTCGGGGCGGCGGATTGGCGGCTGCTGCTATTTACCCTGGCGCTGTTCCCCGAGCGACAATACTACCGGACACTGCTTATCGGAGCATTTTTGCTGTTGAGCATTGAGATGTTTCGTACCGGCGCATGGCGGCTGCCGTTCATCAAGCCGACCTGGGAGACATTGAAAAAAGACGGCACCCCCGCGATTCACGTGATTGCCATACCGACGCTGGTTTATGTATGGGGGTTACATGGGTGAACTGCAAAGTATCTCCGGCGAAATCATCCGGGTGTCTGTGGGTATCATCGGATTAATGCTGCTGGTTGGGGTGGGGGTTGCGGCGTTGGAAGCGCAGATCAATAACCTGATGGGACGCCCAACGTCAAACGCATACTCCGGCAAACTACTGCTATTTGTGTTGGTTTTGGGGATTGCAGCTATCGCCGTGCCCATCAGCAAGACAATGGCGCAAGTATTTGGACATTAATTGCATGAAAGGACGAGGAAAATGAGCAAAACAAAGGTGAAGTTACTGTTGTACAACCCATTGTTTGCTAAAACCATGCTTATTATCGCCGCGGTGTTGCTGACGATATTGACCACTCCGCACACTACTTTGGCGCAAGCGCCGGCGGGCGGGGTATCCGGTGGCGACGACCTATTGAACAGTCTGGCCTCACTCACCAAAGCATTCGTCAGTTTTATCATCGGCGCGAGCGGATTGTTGTTAACCATTGCGGTGGCGCTGGGCGGTTTCAGCGGGCAATATGCCGCCTTGATGGGAATGCCGTACGCACAAGCCAGCGCGGGAACCAAGATTGCGTCGGCAGTCATCTTGTTCAGCGTCACGGCTGCCTCCATCTGGATCGCCAACATCATCATTGATGCGGTCGGTAGCTTAGTGTCCACCGGCATCTCAATTCACATCATCCGTTGAGGCAGGCGAGGAATTGTCTTATGAGACGAATGTTACTCGCGCTGGTCGTGGTCGGGCTGGTTTTCTTCGCCACCGGTATACCGTCTGATGCAGATTCCCCGGGGCAAGGCGGTGAGCCCCCTCCGGCGCAAGATGGCAGTGGGGACACCGGCGGCGTTACCGGAAAAATAGGCGAGGTGTTCTCCAATATCGGCGGCACCGCGTCGGCGATTGTCAATAATATCACCCGCCATATTTTGGTGTTCCCGGTCTCGTCGATGCGTCAGGCGGTGGAAATGATCCTCGGCGGTCTCTTAAAAGGAAGTGCCGAGGAAATGGCGCAACCGTTTTATGACATCCTGGGCGCCACGGTGCTGTCCAGTCCGGGAATCATGCAACCCGGCACCGGCATCTGGCAAGGAGTGGATATTTTTGTTCCCACCTGGAATTTTACGATCGGATTGGCTATTGCGATGTGGCCGGCGGTGTTGGCATTGATGATGATCGTCGCCGCCAAAAATGTCATGCTAGCCGCCGACTGGGGTATCGGTGACTTCAAGGAAATTTTCTTTGGTTGGGTCATCGGCGCAATTTTTTCCGGGGCATCCCTTTATGTCACTGACTTGGCTAACCGAGCGTCAAACGCACTGACCAACGCAATTTTGGGGGGCAGTATCGCTGTTTCACCGGCCGGCGCCACTGACCAACTCATCAATGCTTTGACGGTCGGTACGCTGGCGGTGATGGCAAATGGGGTTCCGTTGGCAGGTATACTCGTCGGCTTCATTTTGCTGACACTTGGGTTTACGTTGCTGATGACACTTGTTTTTCAGTATGTCGCCCGTTTCGCCTTGTTGTATATCCTGGTCAGTTTGATGCCGATTGTGCTGATATTGGGCATTCTGCCACCGTTGCGTTGGTTGCAGTGGATGTTTGTGCGCGGGTTGGGGATGGTGTTGCTCATTGGACCGATTAACGCACTGCTGCTGAAAATGAGCGGAGTGGTGATGGTGTCGGCAACAGTGTCCGCGACAGGAGCGGGCGCGCCGATTATCCGCTTTATTATGGCAGCCGGTATCGTGTCGGTGCTGCTGACTATTGATTTTACCATCATCAAAGGTATTTTCGGCGCGGTCGGTATGGTTGTTGACAAGGGGGTGGGATTGGCAAAAAGTGCGGCAGCAGCCGCAGCGACGGTGGTCACGGCCGGTATCGCCGGCGCCGGGGCAGCCGGTGCCACGTTGGGAACCAATGGGTTCAATCTCGGCGCATTGAAGTCCGGCTTGAGTACGGCATCGGCAGCCGAAAAGCAGCAGGCAATCGGCACGGGACTGGGGGCGGCCGGGCGAATTTTGTCCGGTGGCGGCACCGGTTTCGGTGGCAAATTGATTGGAGCCGGAATGAGCGCTGTCGGCGGTGCGCAAAGCCAAGCCGCACGGCGAGTCTTGCAGCCCAAGACAAACGTGCGCGATGCGCCGGCTCCGCCATCGAGCACGCCGGGGCAAGCGCCACCCCGCTCC
>CAZMXX010000147.1:0-8772 GCA_964570315.1 uncultured Anaerolineaceae bacterium
AATAACCGAAAACGATATTGTGGAGACACCCATGAACAATGCTCAAACTTTTTCCATCCGGTCTGACCAGTACGCGCGACATCGCCCCTCCTACCCGTGGGAACTTCTCTCGTACCTGAGCGACCTTTCCCCGGGGCATGAGCGGGCGTGGGATTGCGCGACGGGCAACGGGCAATTCGCCGTCAAATGCACCGAGTTTTTCGAGGCGGTATATGCCACGGACATCGGCAAAACACAAATTCGCTACGCAATTTCTCATCCGAGAATAAGCTATTGTGTGAGTCCCGCAGAGGAAGTTCCTTTTGATGATGAGGTCTTCGATTTGATTGTGGTGGCTCAGGCGGTACATTGGTTTGATTTGGAGCGGTTTTACCGGGAGAGCCTGCGTGTGCTGCGGTCGGGAGGGATTTTAGCCGTGCTGGGATACGCTTTCCCGACCATCACCCCTGAAATTGACCGTCTGCTCGATGAACGTCTCCTCAAGCCGGTTGACCGCTTTTGGGCGGCGGGGAATCGGTTGATTATGGACGCCTATCGCACACTGCCTTTCCCGCTCGCCGAAATCCCGAATGTACCCGACTTTGCCATTGAAGTGACGTGGAACTTGACGCAGTTTTTGGCGTATCTGCGCACCTGGTCCGCGGTCAAGCGTTATCTGGCGGAAGTTGGCGAAGACCCGATTAGCTCGCTGTCGCCTGCGCTGAGAGACGTTTGGGGCGTGCCGGAGAAGGACAGAATTGTGGCGATGCCCCTCGCTTTGAAAATCGGCAGGGTTGATTTTTGAGGTGTGAAATTCCCCCCGATGACCCCGCAGGTGCGGGTGGCGCTTATCCCGCTGCTCGCACCTGTTTCATTTCCCCCCGAATTTGGATAGTCTCCCGCTTGGGTGTTATTGAATTCACCGCGAAGCCGCTAAGGTCACAAAGCAGAAAAGTTGGAAACAAAGAGAAACTTGGCTTGCTTTGCGGCTTTGCGGTTCATTCAGGCGCGATGTTCACTCCAATCGAAAATAATTTCAGGGCTTGACATTCCACTTGCTGGAAGGTGTATAGTATCAGCATATAAATGGATTCGATTGGAGAGAAAAATGTCTACCAAAGAAAAATTTGAACTGAATGTGACCGGCATGACCTGCGATTCGTGCGCGGTTCACGTGGAAAAAGCGTTGCAGGATGTGCCCGGCGTGCTGGCGGTCAATATTCCCGATTGGAAATCGGGGCAGGCAATCTTAACCGCCGACCCCGCCGTGGATGACGACACGCTGGTGGCGGCGGTGGAGAAAATCGGCTACCGCGCCGATATCGTTCCTCGCCGTTCAGCGACCGCTCCCCGTCCCCCGGCGGGAAACGGACGGACGCACGATTACGACCTCATCGTCATCGGCACAGGCGGCGGGGGCATGGGCGCCGCCATCAAAGCCGCCGAGTTGGGTTTCCGCGCGGCGATTATCGAAGGCGGAACCATCGGCGGGACATGTGTCAACATCGGGTGCGTGCCCTCGAAGGCGCTCATTCGGGCGGCGGCGGCGTATCACAACGCCGGACATCACCCGTTCAAAGGCATCAAAACGCGCGCCGAAAGTGTGGATTGGGCGGAGCTCATTCGGCACAAAGATGAGCTGGTTGCCGGTCTGCGGCAGGCAAAATATGTGGATGTGCTCGCTTCCTATGACAACATCACACTGATAAAAAACTGGGCGAAGTTGCAATCTGACACGCAAGTTGTTCTGGACGACGGGCGGGTACTCAGCGCCGGAAAAATTGTGATTGCCACCGGCGCGCGCCCGTATATCCTCCCCATTCCGGGCATTGAAGCGGTGGACGTGCTGAACAGCACCACGGCGATGGCGCTGGAAAAGCAACCGGCTTCGCTGATTGTCCTCGGCGGGCGAGCGGTGGCGCTGGAACTGAGCCAAGCCTTCGCCCGATTGGGCACGCGCGTGACCATTTTGCAGCGCAGCGAACGTCTCATCCCCGAACACGAGCCGGATATTGCCGCGGAATTGGCGGACATTTTGCGCGATGAAGGCATCGCCATCCATACCGGCGTGACCCTGCAAAACATCCGCGCCGACGGGGACGAAAAAATCATCACGGCGGCGGTTGATGGCGAAGTGCGGGAATTCCGCGCCGAGCAGGTGCTGATGGCGCTGGGTCGAACCCCCAACACCCGGGATATGGGCTTGGCGGAAGCGGGCGTCGAGTTGGATGAAAAAGGGTTCATCAAAGTGACCGACCGGATGGAAACGTCCAACCCCAATATTTACGCCGTCGGCGATGTGACCAACCGCCCGAAATTCGTCTATGTGGCGGCGGCTGCGGGGGGGATTGCTGCCGCGAATGCCCTTGCGGGGGAAGGCAAATCGCTGAACCTGCAATTTATGCCCGATGTCATCTTCACCGACCCGCAGGTTGCCAGTGTGGGGCTGACCGAATCGGCGGCGAAAGCCAAAGGTTACGAGGTCAAAGTTTCGACGCTGCCGCTGGCATACGTTCCCCGTGCGTTGGCGGCGCGGGAGACGCGCGGGTTGATAAAATTAATCGCCGACCGGAACACCAATCGGTTGCTGGGGGCGCATGTGCTGGCGGCAGAAGGGGGCGAAATTATCCAAACGGCGGTGCTGGCGATGAAATTCGGGCTGGAATACGGCTTCACCGTGACCGACCTGCGCGACATGCTCTTCCCCTATCTGGTTCAGGTTGAAGGGATAAAACTGGCGGCGCAAACCTTTGAAAAAGACGTGGCGCAGTTATCGTGCTGTGCCGGGTAAATCTGAATAGGAGTCATAGATGATCACCCCTGAATCGTTGCAAATTGTCAGCACCATCTCACTGTTCAGTTTTGGGTTGGTTTTGGTTGCCGGGTTTTTGATGGGCGTCAGTCCGGTCGCTTTCCCGCTTTGGTCGGCGGTGACCGGCTTCGTCTTGGGCGGCGAAGACCGTGACCGGCGGCGAGCCTTCATCATGGCGGTGGCATTCGTGCTGGGCATCGCCACCGTGTACACCGCTTTTGGCGTCATTTTTGTCGTCGCCGGGAAATTGCTGCAAGTGGGACTCAAATTCGTCGCTTCGCGTCTACCCCTGTGGAACGGCATCATCGGGCTGTTGCTGTTGGGCATCGGGTTGCATATGGCGCGGATTCGTCGTTTCAGATTCACCCCGTTGACCAAACCCGTTTTCCGCCAAGCCGAAACGCCGGGCGGGGCGTACCTGTTGGGCATTCCGTTCGGATTGGCGGCATGCCCGTCCTGCACCCCGTTATTGCTGGCGATACTGGTTGCCGCCAGCGCCACCGGACAAGTATGGTACGGCGCGTCGCTGGTGTTTGTTTTCTCCATCGGTTTCGGTGTGCCGTTGGTGGCAGTCGCCACCGCCGCGCGCGTCGCCACCAACATGGAGCGATGGGTGGCGTATGGCGGTAAAATCGAGCGTTATGCCGGTTGGTTGCTCATCCTGACCAGCCTCTATTTCTTTTGGCAGGTCATTTATCTGGGCTGGATTTTGTAATGGCGGGCATTCCAACAGCGGAGATTGCTTCGGTTCTGCGAGGCTCGGTATCGTTACGGGGAGGCTTTGATTTTTCTGCGGACGTTCAATCGGGGTCTACCAGCCCGTGCCGGCGGGCATAATAGGCGGCTTCGCGGCGGTCTTTGAGGTGCAGTTTCGCCAGAATATTGCGCATATGATTTTTGACGGTGCTGACCGAGATGACCAATTCGGCGGCGATTTCTTTGTTGCTGGCGTTTTTCGCCACCAATTTCAGCACTTCAATTTCCCGTTTGGTGAGCGCCACATCTTCCTCGAACAGCGGGAACGCGGATAGTTGGCTGCGCATCCGCGAAAATTCCGCCAGTATCCGTTGCGCCAAATGCGGCGTGAACGCCGTTTCACCGCGCCGGACGTTTTCAATCATCTTCAGTAATTCTTGGGTGCGCGTATTTTTCAGCAGATACCCGGTTCCGCCATTTTTGATGGCTTCAAACAAACGGTCGTCATCTTCATGCACCGTCAGAAAAACAATTTTGATGTCGGGGAATTCCGCCAGAATTTTGCGGGTAGCCGTTAATCCACTGCCATCGGGGAGCGAAATGTCCATCAGAACGAGGTCGGGGTGCAGTTTCCGCGTCAGCGCAATGGCTTCCGCCACCGATGCCGCTTGCCCCAACACATTAATATCGGGTTGCGCGTCCAACAGGGAGGCAACCCCTTCCCGGAACAAAACGTGGTCATCAACTAAAAGAATGTTCATAGCGATTCTGCGCCAAGTGTTCGCAATTGATGCTGTTGCAACTGTGATGCAACGCCGATGAAACGAGCGCGTTCGCAAAACGGACGGTGATTTCCGTCCCCTTGCCGGGCGCTGAATGAAGGTCGAATGTTCCGCCCACCTGTCTGACCCGTTCCTGCATGATATTCAATCCGTAATGGCGTTCCGCCGGAAGCGTTTGCGCATTGGGAACGAAACCCGCGCCGTCATCCGTAATCCTCAGGACAATATCGGCGGCGGTGAATGCCAGCGAAACCGTCGCATGGGCGGCGTGGGCGTGTTTGTGAATATTGGCGAGGGCTTCTCCGGTGACTTCCAGAATGGTATGTTCGATGAGCGGGCAGACTTTGGGCGCGTCGTCCGGGTAATGGATGGTGATGGTGGTGGGCGATTGCCCGGCGAAGCGCGATTGTTCCGCCAGCAGTGCGTTTTTCAGGTTGTCAATCGGTGCAACGGGGATGGGTTGCCGCAAGTTGTCGAGGGTGTTGCGCACTTCTTCATATGCCTGAAATGCCAGTTGCCGCATTTGTTCCAAATCGTTCTGAATGGTCTCAATATTTTCGGGCGAAATATCTTCCGCCCCGGCGAGCTGGTCGAGCTTCAAATGGAGAAACGCCAAATTCTGGCTCAACCTGTCGTGCAGTTCCCGCGAGATGCGTTTGCGTTCCGCGCGGGTGGCTTCGGCTTGGATGGTGGCAATTGGCGGCGTCAGCTCAAAAAAAACGGCAATTTCCGAGAGCGCCAGCCAAATCAGCGCCGGACCGATGATGCCGAAAAACAGCAATTCAAACGTAAAATGCCAGCCGAATTCTATCCCCCCCCCGGAACGATGCTCCGTAAATTCCATGATTAATGCCAGTGCGATGCCGACAGGGAATACCATCCAGCGTTGGCGTAAAATGATATTGTTGAAAAAGCGGCTATCAGGTTGAAAAAACCGTGTATTTCGTTTCACCAAAGTTCCTTCTATGGTAGCGCTGAATTTTCGAGAGAGAGGCGACGACATTCGGCACAGTATACACCATTTTTTGGAAATTGTCGCATGTTTCGGATGAAATTTAAATCGTGCCCCGGCGTTGACGCACCGGGCAATGTGTGTTACCTTTATCATCGTAAGGTGATATTATATGAAAGGACACATACGCAATGACAAATTTATGGCATGATTTGGACACCGGTCCCGATACGCCGGAAGTGGTTTACGCAATTATCGAAATTCCCAAAGGTTCACGGAATAAATACGAATACGGCAAAAAATTGGGCGTCATCAAATTGGATAGAGTGCTGTTTTCATCGCTGCATTACCCCGGCGATTACGGGCTGGTTCCCCGCACGCTGTATGACGACGGCGACCCGCTCGACGTGCTGGTGATGGTCAACGAACCGACCTTCTCCGGCTGTATCATCGAGGCGCGCCCCATCGGCTTGTTCCGCATGCTTGACCGGGATGAGGCGGATGATAAAGTGCTGGCGGTTCCCGCGCACGACCCGCTCTTTCAGGATTATAAAGATATTAGCGACATTCCGCAACACTTTTTGCGGGAAGTCTCGCACTTTTTTGAAGTTTATAAAGACCTGGAAGGGCATCGTGCCACCCCATTGGGCTGGGAAGGGGCGGAGGTGGCAAAAGAAGCCATCATCCGTTCCAAGAAAATGTATCTGGAAAAATTTGGCGGTGGCGTGCAATTGTAATCGGGCGGCTGCCCCCATTTTTTCGGCGGATGTTTTCCATTTTTTATGGGATACACTATAATTTCAACAGAAAACCTTCACCGAGGATGCAATGATAATTACCGAGAACATTGAACGGGTTCGGCGGGAACGATGGGCAGACCCGGACGCGAGTTGGGGGCTGGTTCCCACAATGGGCGCGCTGCACGCAGGACATCTGTCGTTGGTGCGCGCCGCCCGCGCCGAAAATGACCGCGTGGCGGTGAGCATTTACGTCAACCCCACCCAGTTCGCGCCCACCGAAGATTTGGACGCCTACCCCCGCCAACTGGCGCGTGACCTTGATTTGCTGCGGGCGGAAGGGGTGGATCTGGTTTTCACACCATCCGACGCGGTGATGTACCCGCCGGGCTACCAAACCTATGTATCGGTGGAAAATATCACCCGCGTGCTGGAGGGCGCATCGCGCCCCACCCACTTTCGGGGCGTGGCGACGGTGGTGGCAAAATTATTCAACATTGTGCAACCCACTCGCGCCTATTTCGGGCAGAAGGACGCGCAGCAAACGGTGGTCATCCGCCAAATGGTGCGCGATTTGAATTTTGATGTGGCGGTGGTCGTCTGCCCGATTGTCCGCGAGCCGGACGGACTGGCGATGAGTTCCCGCAACCAATATTTGCACGGCGAAACCCGCGCCGCCGCCACGGTGCTGCATCGCGCGTTGATGGCGGTGCAGGCGGCGTTTGACGCGGGCGAGCGCAACGCCGACACACTGCGCACCCTGATGCGCGATACTATCGCCGCCGAGAAACCGGCGCGGCTGGATTATGTGAGCATTGCCGACCCCCTCACCCTGACCGAACTGGAAACAATTTCCGGCACGGCGCTTTGCTCGCTGGCGGTGTTTTTTGACCGCACTCGTTTAATCGACAACCTTATTTTGGAGGAATCCGCATGACCTATGAGCTTTCACCCTGGGATTTGAGCGACCTGCTCCCCGATATTGATAATGATACCCTCACCGCCGCCACCAGCCGTTTGCAAACGGCTATCATCGCAGTTGAAGCCGCCCGCACCGACCTTTCGCCCGATATGAGCGAGACCGCTTTTCAAGACGTGCTGGAAAAATTCGAGACCGTCACCCGCGAGGCATACCGGCTGGGGGCATACGCCGATTTGTGGTTCTCCGCCGATACGCAATCGCAGGATGCCTTGAGCTTCAAGAGCCGAATGGATCAATTGATGCTCGATGTGCAGAATCGCACCCTTTTTCTTTCCCTGTGGTGGAAGGGGTTGGATGACGCCGCGGCGGAACGCTTGCTCGGTGCGGCGGGCGATTTGAAATATTATCTACAAAAATTGCGCAACTTCAAACCGTACACCCTTTCGGAAGCGGAAGAGCAGGTCATCAATTTGAAGGACGTGAACGGCATCAGCGCGGTGGTGACGCTGTACGATATGATCACCAACAAGTTTGAATACACGCTGACCGTGGACGGCGAAACCAAAACGATGACCCGCGAAGAGCTGTCCACCTACGTCCGCAGCGCCGACCCCGACGTCCGCAAAGCGGCATACGATGAGCTGTATCGGGTGTACGGCAAAGAGGGGACGTTGCTGGCACAAATTTACAATTACCGCGTCCGCGATTGGGCGAACGAGCAACTGCAATTGCGCAAATTCGATTCACCCATCGCCGTGCGCAACCTCATCAACGATTTACCCGATGCGGTGGTGGACACCCTGCTCAAAGTGGTGGCGGAGGAAGCGTACGTCTTTCATCGCTATTTTAAATTGAAGGCGAAATGGCTGGGACTGGAAAAACTGCGGCGGTATGATATTTACGCCCCGCTCAGCAAATCTTCCAAAAAAATCGATTATGATACGGCGGTCAACATGGTGTTGGAAACCTTCGACGGCTTTTCGGCGGAAGTGGCACAACAGGCGCGCAGAGTATTCGCCGACCGGCACATCGACTCGGAAGTGCGTCCGGGCAAGCGTGGCGGAGCGTTCTGCGCCAGCATTCTGCCGGAGCAATCGCCGTATGTGCTCATCAACTACACCGGCGAAGTCCGCGACGTGGCGACGCTGGCGCACGAAATGGGGCACGCCGTCCACGCGATGATGGCGCAGGAACACTCGGTGCTGACCTTCCACTCCGCCCTGCCGATGGCGGAAACCGCGTCGGTCTTTTCGGAGATGTTGCTCACCGACCGGCTTTTATCGGAAGAAAAAGACCCCGCCGTGCGCCGCGATTTGCTGGCGGCGGCGCTCGATGACGCCTATGCCACCGTGTTGCGGCAGGCGTATTTTGTACTTTTTGAACGGGACGCGCACAAAATGCTCATCGAAGGGAAGACCGTGGCGGATTTGAACAGCGCCTATATGGCGAATCTCCACCGTCAGTTCGGGGATGTGCTGGACATCAGCGACAATTTCAGATGGGAATGGATTTCTATTCCGCATATCTTCCACGTGCCATTCTACTGCTATGCCTACAGCTTCGGGCAATTGATGGTGCTGGCGCTCTACCGGCGCTACAAAGAACAGGGCGATGCCTTCACGCCGCAATACCTGAAAATTTTATCGTATGGCGGCTCTGCCAGCCCGACCCATATTTTGACGGAAGCGGGCATTGACGTGAGCGACCCAGAATTCTGGCGCGGTGGTTTCCGCGTGCTGGAAGAGATGATCGACGAGCTGGAAGCGCTGGAAAAATAGGTGTATCCGTAAAATCATTGTGCCATTCGTGATTTGGGGTAGTCCCCCCGTTGAGTGTTGCGAGTTGCCATTGTGCCGGAATGAACCGCAAAGGCGGAAAGCAAGCCAAGTTTT
>CAZMXX010000148.1:0-8753 GCA_964570315.1 uncultured Anaerolineaceae bacterium
TCCGCCAGATTGGCTTCTTCATTCTTCACAATCATGCACAGCGACACGGCGGGCAGGGTCGCGGGCGGCACGTCCCCCGCAAAAGCCATACGGGCAATGGGCGCGGCAGCGGGACGGGTCACGGGGACGGGCGGCACGAGGGGCATTCCGAAAAGTTGTTTGAATTCGGCAGCGGCGGTGTATTCCAACTGAAAAATCGTTTCCCCCGACAAAGAAAGGATTTCCGAATAGATGAAATATCCGGTTTCACGGGCGAAATCTGCCGCCGCTTGCGCCACCGATTTCTCGGGCGTGGTGTCGTTGGCAACAATCGTTCCCCCATACGCCAGGGTGACGAACCATTCTCCCAGCAGACGGGACATCGCCCCGAAGTTGGAAAATCCCCCCAGAAAGAGCAGGTTGACGCTGCGCACCGGAAATTTTTCCCGCAGAATGATGGGATTGCCCGCCATCCGCACCACGCCCGCCGGAAAATCGGCGTCGGTTTTGGGCGCGGAAATGACGGTGAGGCGGGTATCGGTGTTTTGCGCCGCCGCCAATCCGTGCGCCAGCGCCGCCACGGGGGCACTTTCGGCGGTGATGGCGACGATGTGGCTGTGCCGGGGCAGGGCGCGGGCGTGGGCAAACAAAATCTGCCACGTGCCCCAGAATTTTCCGTCCGTTTTCCGGGCGGGGGGAAGGACGACCCGCGCGGGCGGCGTCTGTTTGATGCGGCGCAGACATCGCCATACCTGATGCGGCAACCGGGCGGGAGAAAGGTATGTCTCCCATGCCCGACGCGCCATCCGTCCCATTTCCTGCAATTCAGCCGGGGTGTGCGCGGCGAGCCAATCCGCCAAAATCGCGCCCGTTTCATCCACCCGGCTTTGGGGAATGCGGAGCATGAAGGCGTCATAATCAATCACATCGGCGAAGGGGAGGGCGTATTCATCCGCCAGCATCACCGGGATGCGCCCCGCCGACAACGCCTCAAAGAAACGGATGGAGCCTTCACCCTCGCCGCGCGGGCACAAAATGGTGCGCGATTGCGCCAGCGCGTCCAGAAACTCGGTGCGGTAGGCGCGCTGCATTTCCACCGAATGCTGTTTGGCAATATGCCCGTAAAATTCCTCGCGGAGAGTCACTTTCGCCGTCAATCGCGCCTCAGCGCGCACGCTGTCCGCCATTCGAGAGCGCAAATCGGTCAACCCCACATAGCCCAAAAAGCCGGTATCATAGGGCAACGCGGCAAAATCGGCGGCGGCGATGTCTCCCAAATCCTCCACCTGATACGGCAGGGGGATGGTCTGCGCATCCTGATAACGGGCGTTTGCCCCTATCCGAAAAATCACCCCCGGCAGTCCCGTCGGGCGGGAATCATCGTGGCGCAAAAAATAAACGTGCTTTTGCGGATGCGCGGCGAAAAAGGGGAGCGTGGTGAGATACGCCACCATATTCTGCAAGCCCACCGCGTTCACAAAGGTTCCAAGCGGGTATGGCACGATGATGAAATCGGCGGCATCAGGGGAATCCGCCGCCCGAAATTGCGTCCCATCCAACTCGGTGGTGAACATCGGCAACGGGGCATCCTTCAACGGGTAAAGGAAGCCGTCCCGCCCTTGTTCATAAATATAAAGGTTGAGTGTTTCAGGTTGTGTGTCCATCACCAATCATTATTCTCAGCGTAGCCTAATTCTATCAGCAAATCGCCCGCCACGGCTTTGACCGCATCTTTCTGCGCCGCCGAAAGGTCGGTACGCCAACGCCCAATCGAAGCGGTGTACAGGGGACGCGCCACTTGCTCGGCGCTGGATTCCGCGCCGAAGTTGTGCGTTTGGGCGTGATAATTTATCACGTCCGGCTCCCACGGTTCGCCCAGAAATTCAAACAATTGCCGTAAAACGGGTTCCGGCTCCGTGACCAACTGCTCGTAAAATATTTCGATGTACCGGCGACGCAAGTCGGGGTCGGCATTGGCGGCTTGCCGCGCCGAAGAGACCAGCGACACCCAATAGTCGGCAGCGATGCCCGCATCCGTGGTGATGGGCATCCGCTCGCCGGTTTGCACGTCAACCCACTCCATCTGCAACAGCGAAGCCACCACATCCCGCCCGTCCCGAATCACGTGAATCAGCGGACTTTCGGGGAAGATGCGGTGCAGTTGCGGGAAATAGCCCACGTTGTGCGGCGTTTCTTCGGCGATGCGACGTTTGCCGCTATGCTGCAAATACGGCTCAAGCATCTGCGATACCATCCCCCGAAAAGCGCGGGCAATCTGCGCATTGTCCAGAAAATAATCGTCCCGTACCGGCGAAATAATGTCCTGCACCTGTCCGAACATTTTGCCAATGACGGGCAGAATTTTCATTTCCGGACCGCAAGCGATGTGTGAATGCGAATCCAACATCACCCGCACCAACGTTGTACCGGAACGCCCCGCCCCGCCGATGAAAATCGGAGCGGTGGGCGATGCCCCGTTGCCGTTCTCCGGGGGCGACGGGACGGCGGGTGCGGCCTCCAATCCGCGCAACTGCGCCACCAACTCGTCCACACCCTCGGTTTCCGGGGCGAGCCTTTGCACCCGCTCGAATGCCATCTGCGCCACATCCAGCGCCTCAAGCTGAAGAGCGCAATTGCCCAGCGACATCAGCGTATGCACATTGTCGGGGTCAATTGCCAGCGCCCGGTTCAGGTATTCCGTGGCGCGGTCGAATTTTTCCTGCGCCGCGTAAATATCCGCCAGATTGCCCAAAACGCCGCCGTCATCCGGGGCGATTTCCAGCGCCGCCAGCAGCGCATCTTCCGCCGCCTCAACCTCCCCCGCCATAAATTGCGACACCCCCAGCCGGTTGAGCAAATCCGCCCGTTCCGCCGTGCTGAAATCGTTATCGGCTTGCAGCGCACCCAACAGCAATTGCGCGGCGTCCGTCCACCGCTCCGCCCCCTGCGCGGCTTCGACCTGCGCCAGCACATCCCCCAATGATGAAACAGGCGTGCCGTCCGGCGCAGGGGCATCCCCGACCGCCACCCGCGATAATTCCTGCACCAGTTGATTGATGCCCTCCGTTTCCGGTGCAACTTCCTGCACCCGGCGGAACGCCATTCGCGCGATGTCCAAATCCTGCAATTGAATGGCGCAATTGCCCAGCAGCATCAACGTGTTGACATCATTCGGGTTGATTTCCAACACGCGGTTGATATATTCTGTGGCGCGGTCAAGCTGTTCCTGCCGGAAATACATATCCGCCAAATTGCTCAAAATGTCGATGTTCCGCGGGTCGAATTCCAGCCCCGCGTTGAACGCCACCACCGCTTCGGCGATGTTGTCCAAACGGAAATAAACATTGCCCAGCCGATTCCACAATTCGGCTTTTTCCGCATCGGTGCTGCCGGGCGCGCTCAACGCCGATTTCAGCAGCGTCACCGCCTGCGTCCAATCTTCGGCGCGCAATGCCGCCTCAATTTCAGGCAGGATGGCGGCGGTTGTCACCTGCCGCGAGCCTCGCGCCAGCAACCCTTTCATCAGCGCCAGCACGCCCGGATTGTCGGCGGGCGCGTCAACCAAATTGTCCCACGCCATTTCCGCCCCGTCCAAATCATCCAAATCGAGCATCAACAACCCGTATGCCACCAGCACATCGGTATTTTCGGGGTCGATTTCCAACGCGGATTTTGCGTGCGTAATCGCTTCACGGAAACGTTTTTCCATCCGAAACAGGTCGAGCAAAAAGAGGTGCGCCTGCAAATTTTCGGCATCTTGTGCCAGCACCGCCCGAAACGTCTTTTTGGCTTTGCCGGCATTGCCCGCCTGAAAATACGCAATGCCCAACTGATTTTTCGTCGCCAAATCGGCGGGGTCGAGTTTGGTCGCTTTTTGGAGGGCGGAAATTGCCGCTTTTGCGTGCCCCTGCGCCAGCAACGCCGAACCGAGCGCAGCGTGCGCCGCCGCCACATCGGGATGAGATTCGGCGGCTTTCGCAAATTCTCGCGCGGCAGTATCCAAATCATCGTTCGCCAGCGCAGTTTGTCCCGCTTGCAGAATTTCCGCCAACTGCATTTGCGCCGCCTCCCGCGCCGCGAATGCCGCGCCTTCCGCCACCGAAAAATGTTCGTGCCGCACCACAATGCCCTCGGCGCGGGCAAGCTGAAATCCGAACATCCGCAATTGACAGAACAACTCGGGCAGCGCCTCCGCCGCCGACGTTCGCCCCTTCATTCCGCCCACCACCCGGGCGTGATGCGACTTCAGCGTCACGCAAAAACCGCCAAGATATGGCACGGGGGTCACGTTTTCCCCATATCGCCGATAACGTTCCGCCGCGAAAGATACCCACGCCTCATCCCCGTCAGGCAGTTCAATGCGGTGAGTATCGGGGGCGACATCAGCCACAGGGGCAATCGCCGCCACCGTCGGCTGCTTTTCGGCAACGGCAATGAGTTGCGCCAACCCATCCGCCGCAAACGTCACATCCGCCGAAACGAGCGTCACCGTTTTAGCAAGCAGTAATGCCTCCGAAAGTGCCACCGCCACATCCTCTTTTGCCACCGCGCCCGCCGGCACACCGTCCGCCGCGCCCGTCACCCACAATTCAGCGTCCATCGTGGTCGGCAACTGCGCCAACAGCGCCTGCGCCGCCGCCGAAACCTGTTCGGGCGAATCGGCTTCCGCGCCATTCAGCACCACAATCGCCGAAGCGGGTTTGACGCTCACCACCAGCGGCTGCACATCATCCGCGGGTGGCACCGGCACCGTCAAATCGTCGGCGGTGAAGGTGTGCGCCGTCACCTCAAAAAAGTAGTTTTCCCCCATCTCAAAATCGGCGGGGATACGCCATTTTTCGCAGAAGATGCGCCAATTCTCGTCAATCTGCTGCCGATAATCGACATTCAAGGCTTGGAATGTTTGTCTGCCAATGTGATGGATGTAAACTTCCCGCGCGATGCGGGCTTTGAATCCGGCAAGCGCGGCGCGAATGCAAAAATCGTCATCCTCAAAATTGCCGATGTCGTACCGTTCATCCCACCCGCCGATGCGGTCAATCACCGCGCGGCGCGCCAGCATACAGAAGCCCACAATGCGGAAAAACTCGGTGGATTCGCCGCGATGCGCCGCCGACCATCTTTCGGCAAAGGCGGAAAACTCATCAAACGTGGTGTACGTCGTGTCGGGCGCCACCTGCTGGGGTCCGGAAACCATGTTCGATACGGGACCCACAATACCCACTTCGGGATATTGCGCCATCACCGCCTGCATTTTGCCGAGCCAACCGGCGGAGACCACCGTATCATTGTTCAGGAATAGCACAAAATCGCCCCGCGCCAACGCCAGCGCCTGATTGTTCCCCCGTGCGAATCCGACGTTTTCTTCATTGCGGATGACCCGCACATGCCGGTGCATCGCCACATATTGCCGCAAAAACGTCGGCGTGCCATCCGTGGAGGCGTTGTCCACAATGATGATTTCGTGCGGTTCGGGGGTGTATTTCTCGATGCTGTTCAAGCAGTCCTGCGTCAATTCAAGCTGGTTATGCACCAAAATGATGATGGAGGTCATGCCACCGTCAGCGGGAACGGTATCCGCCGCGCCCGGCTCTCGGAAGCGGGCATTGGAGGGTGTAAACCAATCCATGCCCCACAGTTCCATCGGCGGCGGGACGTTCCCTTCGCCGTAGTGGGCGACCAATTTGGCATACAGCGCATCGGTACTTTGCTGCACCAGCGCCGCAGTTTTCGATTTCGCTTCGGTTTTGAAACTGACCTGCCCTTCGTGGTGGATGAACGTATCGGTGGCAACCAGCAATCTGTAGCCCGCATTGCGCAATCGCCACGAAATATCGAGGTCGTCGTTGCCCAAAAAGAGGGTTTCGTCCAACAATCCCACCTCGTCCAGCGCAGCGCGGGAAAGCACCATACAAAACCCGATGAGGAGTTTCGTTTCCACTGATTTTCTGCGATTGTGTTGCTGCAACAGGGTCATCAGCGTGGTCAGATTCAATTCTGACGGGCGTTCTTTCGGGAGATAGAGTTGGAACTTCTGCCGCCCGGCGACATAATCGGAGAGCGGTCCCACTGCGCCGACATCGGGGGCGAAATGTTCCAGCAGTTGCCTCAGCCAGCCGGGTGTCACCAGCGTATCGGGGTTCAGCAGCGTCACAAAACCGGCAACAGTGGCTCGAATGCCCTGATTGCAGGCGGCGGAAAACCCGAGGTTTTCATCATTCAGAATGGTGTTGATGCGATTGCCATACTCCGCCAGAATAGCGCGCGTGCCATCGGTGGAGGCGTTATCCACCACCACCACCTCAACGGGGAGGTGGGTATTTTCCAGCACGCTGTCAAGGCAAGCACGGATGGATGACTCGGAATTATAGGTGACGATGATGATGCAATGGTTTGCATAAACTTCCTTACTTTGAGAAAGCACATAATCGGCTATAATTTTATCCTGCCAGCGTGTCTGTAACATTTGAAAGTTTTTGTCTTCCTGCACAAAACGTTCAGCCCCCGATTGCGATTCATAGTGGATCACAACGCTTTTGGGTTGGAAAAAGATGTTATATCCGGCTTGGGTGATCTTGAAGCACAAATCTACATCTTCATAGCCGTTCCAATAGCTTTCGTCAAAGCCACCAACTTCGTCAAATACAGCTTTTCTAATAAGCATACAAGCAGCCGTCACGGCTGAAAATTGACGCAGATAGTTGAACATCGGCACATCAGGTTGTTGATAACCAACATGCAACGGGCTTAAAGAAACACCCGCTATTTTATCATTCATAATTATTACACCGGCATGTTGTATCGTTCCGTCGGGATAGAGAAGCTTGCTCCCCACAACCCCCACATCCGGCTGGGTATGGAATACTTCCAACATTGCCAAAAGCCAGCCGGGCTGGACTTCTGTATCGTTATTCAGAAAAAGCACATATTCGCTATTTGCGGCTTGCGCTCCCTGATTGCAAGCGCCTGCGAAACCAACATTTTCAGCATTGGAAATAACCCGTAGGTTGGGATACTGCTTTTCTGCCTGCTGCAAAAATTGGGGGGTATCGTCAGAAGAAGCGTTGTCAACTACAATCACTTCAAACCCAATAGAAACGCTCGTATTCCGGTAAAGTGCAGTAAGACACTGCTGCGTAAGCTCAACCTTATTAAACACGGGGATAACAATGGAAACCTCCGGAATATCAGTGGTTTCATTTTGCTCTGCGTTTGATTTTGAAGCCGCTTCATTATCCATTAACCGATAGGTGGAAATAACTTCAGAATATACACTGACATTGGGCAACTGTAACACTTCTGCTTTATTGCGTTGAAGTTCGGGGGAAATCACTGTGGTACAAATTTGGTCTATTCTTTGGTCTGGAAGATGTATACCTAAAAAATTCAATATGCGTTTCAACTCTTGCTGCGGGTGATTAAAATACACCTCGTATGGCGTAATAATTCGCTCTTCAGTAGACGTATAAGACAATAAATATTTGTTGTATGTTAACCAAAGATTCAACCCGGCAGCAATAGAAGAACCGTTGCGACGTGCAAGCGAACGTGCTACGGCAAGAGGGTTCCTCAAAGATATAACTACTTTCATATCCGGAACCAGTTGCTTCCAAAACGGCAATGTCAAACTGTTTCTTGGATCTTTCCATCCCCACAAATTATGACCATCAAAACTTCCCAATCGAGTCTTTGCTTTATTTAACAGCTCGGACAATGCAGGATTAACCGCCCAATCATCAGGAATATCAACCGGGAAAAAATCCCATCCTCCACCTAAAGATTTCAGTACCGATTCATTAATCTCCACCAAATCAAGATTTTCCCAATATCCTTTAGGATTATCCGGATGGGGCGGCATCAGTTTTGCTTCATCACCGAAAAAGATACCGCTCAAATTAAGTAACTGAGCTATCATTGATGTACCGGAACGATGCATCCCCGCAATACATACAACTGTCCTATTTTTCGCCTCATTTGGTTGCTCTGTATACATAAAATTATCTGAAGACATAGAACCTCTCTTTTGCGACTTTTCCCCACATTCAATTCTATCATCCTCACTACCGAAATTCAGTAAACCCTACCTAAACGCACCGTAAAATCCACGTAAAACAAAAAACGCACCGTGACGATGCGCTTTGTGAATGATAGTTGTCCCGGCGTGGCTCAATGCCCGCCGATTTTCAATGGTCGTGTACCGGTACGCCCCCCCGAACCGCTTGCTTCCCGAATTGCCAGCGTCAATGTGATGGTTCCGTAATCGGTGGTGAGCGGGACGACAACCCGCGCAATATCGAAGGTGGAAATCTGCGACCCCTTCCCGACAATCAATGTCGGGACGGATATGTCGGTTTTGTAACCGGCGGCGCCAAGTTTGGTGATGGCATGCCCGGCAATCACGTTGCCCAATTCGCTGATACCGCTTTGCGCCAATTCGTTAAACTCCAGCACTTCTTCACCCAGCATTTTCGATACCACTTTGTTCGCCGTGTCAAAACTCAAGCCCATCATCACCACCCCCCACGCATCCCCCACCACGCTCACCAGCACGGTGATATCGTCCGTGACGTAGGTGTCTTTGTGCAACCGCAATGCTCCACGAGTCGCTTTGACCCCTAATTCCGATTGCAATACTTCTCCCGCCGAAACCACAAACGGGTTGAGCAAGTTAACCGATACCATAATGGCTCTCCGCAATTCGATGCATTTTACCCTACCGTATTGGCTTCCCGTAATGCCAGATGGATATTCAGCGACCCCAGTTCAGTCCGCAA
>CAZMXX010000149.1:0-8659 GCA_964570315.1 uncultured Anaerolineaceae bacterium
TTGCTCTGTCCCTACCGGCGAATGATTTCCATCAGTCAATTTGAACCACCACCAAGTTTTGAGCCTCGAATTTTAATTCGAGGTGAAATCTCTCTCAATTCCGCCTAAAAGTTGAACCCCGCGCGAGGTGACATAATAACTTGCCATAACGCTTTGGGCGTGTTATAATGATTACGTCAACCTGACCATCGTTTTTTGATGGCGTTACCATTTCGATGGTAATGGGCTGGCTGAGCTTCCATCGCGGTTGCGCCCAATGTGGTGATTGGTGAAAACGGTGTGTTACTTCAGCGTCTGCGCAACAGATTGGTGGAATACAGTGATGATGGCAGAGAATGGGGTCCGTTGGGTATGATACTTTTCGGTTGACGGTCATACAAAAAGGGCGCTAGCAACCCGTTTTCTGCCATCTGCCTATTTTTATCAATCCACTTGAGGAGAATTTTTTGAGTGTATCTCGGCGGCGACAGCGATTCACATCGCAGCAATGGATGATCCTGCTGGGCTTGCTGGTTCTGCTGAATGTGGTTGTGGGCGGCGGGCTGTACTGGCTGCTCACCGATGACGTTTCACCGCAGGCGGCGGCGATGCGGCAGGTGGTGGCAATTGCCATCCCCACCCGCACACCACTGCCGACCTTCACGCCGCGCGGCAAAGTTGTTGCCCGGCCGCCCGTCATCCTCACCCCGCGCCCCACCGCAACCAACACCCGTGTGCCCACGTGGACGCCATCCGTCACGCTCACGCCATCCCCCACCCCCACCGAAACACCTGCGCCGCCCACCCGCACACCCATCCCGCACCCGCCCACCGACACGCCCGCTCCGCCGCCGGTGAGCATCGCCGTTGCCGCCGCGCCCGTCGCGCCTCCACTGCCCGCGCCGCCCACCGCCACCCCCAATGTCGATTTCACGGCGACCATTCGGCAACTGACGCCGTGCGAAAATCAGGGCAATCATCACATTTTCATTTATGTGCGCAATCAAAATGGCGATGGCATTCCGGGGGTGAAGGTGCGCATTTCGTGGAGCGGCGGAGAAGCCGAAGCGGTAACCGGCACGAAAATTGAGGATGACGGCTTGACCGATTTTGCGATGTTCAAGGGGTCGTATTTTGTGAATCTGCTCGGTTTCAGCAGCGACACCGTGGGTCCCATCTCGCCCGATATTCCCGAAGACCAGACCTGCAAAGAGAATGGCAACCCGGTTGCCAATTCGCTGTACCATTATTCATATGAAGTGATATTCACGAAGGTTCGCTGACGGTGAAAACATTTAAACCCTGGCAATGGCTCGTTTTAGCCGGTTATACGGTAATTTTTGGGATGATATTAATTGCACTGGCGATATTGTTGCTGGATGACAGTACTCTGCCGTCCGTGCCGCCGGCGGGGAATGTTGAAAAGGTGGCGCAGTATGTGCCGCCCACGCCGACCAAGCGCCCGACATTCACCCCCACTGCGACGCCGTTGGTGCCGCCCACTGCCACACCGACCCGCACGCCGACCATCACCCCGCGTCCGTCCGCCACGTGGACGCCGTTGCCCACGCACACCCCGCTCCCCACCCCGACCGCTCTGCCGTCCGACACCCCGACGCCGGCGCCGGTGCTGAACGCCACGGCAGTGGATACCCTGCGCGACCCGAACAGCACGGCGGCGCTCTCTGCGGCGGCACAGCAACTCGCCACTGCGACAGCGACCCGCACGCCGTCCCCGACTGCCACGGCGACAGCAACCCGCACCCCGCGCCCGACTGCCACCGCCACGGCGACGGCGACTCGCACCCCGCGCCCAACCGCCACCGCCACCGCGACGGCGACTCGCACCCCGCGTCCGACCGCAACGCGCACGCCGCGTCCAACCGCGACTCCGACCGCGACAGCGACCCGTACCCCGCGTCCGACCGCCACCGCCACGGCAACGGCAACCCGCACCCCGTCCCCGACGGCTACCGCGACCGCCACATCTGCCGCCGGGAACACGGCGCGGCGCATCAACAGCCCTTTGCCCCCCGCCGAAGTGTCGGTCACGGTCTCATCTGCCCCTGACGGGCAGCTGCGTTTATTACTGGATGGCGTCACCGGCACGTCCCGAATTTTCAGCGATATGGGAACCGGCTTCGGTGTGTTTATTTTTCAGGGAGAAACTGACCGCAACACCTTTGTGGATGCGGCGGCGCCTGCCGGTGCGCCGGTTGTTTATCGCATAGAAAACAATGGCGCTGCCGAGCAACCGGTTGCCGCCATTGTGCGTGCTGTCGTCCCCGCGCCGGTGACGGCGTTGCCGGCGGCTGCCGAAATCCCGGCATCCTCTGCGCCCGCCGGCGATACCCGCATCACGGTCATTCCCGCGCCCACCCCTTTGCCCGCCGATGCGCTGCTGTTGGGGTTGATGAGCGACGCCAGCTACACCGACGGCGTGGGCAATGTCCATGTGATGGGCGAAGTGCGCAACGATTCAAATTTGAATGTCGGCGAGATTGCCATCACCGTGAGTTTTTACGATGGCGCGGGGAATTTCATCACCGATATTACCGCTCCGACGATGATTTCCGCGCTCAATCCCGGTGAACGCGCCCCCTTTGCCGTCTCGCTGCCGCGTCCGGCGGGCATGGAAAATTACAGCATCAAAGCCGTCGGGCGACCCACTGCGCTGGTGTTGCATCCGCAGGTGGGCATCGTGAGCATTTCCGCCGCTGAGGACGAGGTTGGGTTTTATCGTGTGTCGGGGTCGGTGAAAAATATGGGTTCCGTGACGCTCGACCGCCCCAAAATTGTGGTGACGCTGTTGGGGCGCGGCGGCGCGCTGGTGAATGTGGCATTCGGCTATCCGTCGCCCCGGCGGCTCAACCCCGGCGACATCGCCGTATTCGACGTGGCATTCACTTATTTCCCCAATGTGCTCGATTACCGCTTGCAGGTGACCGGCGATTGATGGCGGCGAATCGCGTCGCTTTTGCCAAATGTAATCCCCAATGCTAGAATTTTAATGACAGATGTGCCGGGCAGCGACATTCAATGGTTGTTGCGGGGCACAAATTTTGCGGATAGCCTGCGTGCGCTGCGGGACAATTGTGTTTTGGCGGCGGCAGAGGCGGTTGGATATTTATGGAAGATGTGGATTTTTCGGTTCCGGAATTGCTTTCCGGCGGCGTTGCCGTGCGACCGGGTGAAATGGATGATATTGCCCTGTGCAGTCAATTGGATGGTTCGTACAACACCCATTACGTGTGGCAAATGAATCTGAAGGAAAGCGAATATACCCTCAAAAGCATGTTCAACCGGGTGCGATTGCCGCGCGTGATGCCGGTGATGTATCCGTTTCCGGCACAGGCTATCTGGGCGATGCTCCAAAAGGCGAGCTATCTACTGGTGGCAGACCTGCACGGGCAGCCGGTGGGCTTCGCCTGCGGTTCGCTGCTGCCGTGGCGAAAAACGCTGACCATTGACGCGCTGATTGTGTCGCCGACGGTGCGGCGGCGGGGCGTGGGGGCGTCGCTGGTGGGGGCGGTGCAATTGCTGGCACAAACCAACGAATGCGCGCAAATCGCCGTCGCGATGCAAACCAAAAACGACCCCGCCATCACTTTCGCCCGCAAAAAAGGGGCGGTACTCTGCGGGTATGACGACCATCTTTTTCCCAACGGCGATATTGCGCTACTATTTTCGCTTTCCGTGTGACCAATGACAATTCTGGGCATTGATTTTGTTCCGGTAAACCAATTTTTATCCTCTTTCATCCTGATTCTGGCATTCTCGTTGCTGGTGTTCATCATTAATTACAATCGCAACAGCGCCATCGGACGAGCATTTGCGATGTTGCTGGCGTGTATGGCGTTCACCTATGCCGGAGATGTGGCGCTCTTTCAGGTGTCGTCGCTGACGGATGCCATTCCGTGGTTGAAATTCCAGTGGGTGGGAATCGCGTTCACCCCGGCGGCGTACCTCCATTTCTCCGATGCGCTTTTGCGCACCACCAACGATATTTCGCGCGGGCGGCGCATCGCCGTGATTGGCGGCTATATCATCGGGGCAATTTTTCTGTATCTTGCCGTGTTCACCGACCTTTTGGTGCGCGACGGTTTTTTCTTCCCCGCCGTCACCCAGTTTCGCGCCGGTCCGCTGTTCAGCCTGTTCACCCTGTACTTTTACGCCGCCGTCATCTGGGGCGTTTTCAATACCCAACGCGCCCGCGACCGTTGTTTGACCACCGCCACCCGTCGCCGCATGACCTTTTTGATGCTCTCGTTTGCCGCGCCATCCTTCGGCGTTTTCCCGTATATGCTGGTGGCGAACCAAGCCTCCGCCTTGCCCGCGTGGGTACTCCTTTCCGCATTATTCGTGGTGAACATCGCCATTATGGTGATGCTGGTGCTGATGGGCTACAGCGTCGCGTTTTTTGACGCTTTCACGCCCGACCGGGTGGTGAAATATACGCTGGCAACGTATCTGCTGCGAGGTCCGCTGGTCGCCACCGCGGTCATCGGGGTCATCATCGCTATGCCGGATGACCCCATTATTTTGGGGTTGCCGCGCGATGCCCTGCTCATCCCGTCCATCGTTTCCATCATTGTGCTGGCGCAAATCGTCGCCAGCCGCTTGAAACCGCTCATCAGCAATTGGGTTTATCACACCGAAAAAGACGAAGTTGCCCTGTTGCGCTATGTGGATAGCCGGTTGCTCACCACCACCGATTTGCGGCAGGCGTTGGAGAATGTGTTGACCGCTATTTGTGAATTGATGCGGGTGCGCACGGGTTTCATCGCCAACGTCGCCGCCCGTTCCGGTCCCCGGCTGGAAACATCGGTGGGGGAGGCAGAAGCGGTGGAGCGGGCGTTGTCGCAGTTTGATGTGTCCATTTTGGCGGATGCCGATACCGAAAAAAACATTTTCATTCCGCACAAAGAATTTTGGTATACGCCTCTGAAAACCCACACCGGCGACATCTTTTTGGGCTTGTTGGGCATCGAGGCGCGCAGCGCCCAGCCGAATTTGACCGAATATGAGGCGCGCACGGTGAAATTGCTGGTGGAACAGGCTGAATTTATGCTGGAGGATCGCCGGTTGCAGCAGAGTGTTTTTGGCGCGTTGCGCGGCATCGCCGGGGAGATGGAACGGGCGCAGCGCGTGCGCAGTGCGGTGCGCTATGTCGGTTCGCCGGTGGAGAACCTCATTCAGGCGGACAGCAACCCGGTGGACGAGCCTGACTTTCCGGAAATGGTGCGTGAAGCGCTGGCGCACTATTGGGGCGGTCCCAAGCTCACCAACAGCCCCCTTTTGCAGATGGAAGTGGTGCAACGCGCCTCCGATACCCACGGCGGCGATTCGGTGAAGGCGTTGCGCGAAATTCTGGCGCGGGCGATTGAAAATACCAAACCGAACGGCGAGCGGCGAATGACGGCATCGGAATGGATGCTGTACAATATTTTGGAACTGAAATTCATTCAGGGGATGAAAGTGCGCGATATTGCCCGGCGTTTGGCGCGCAGTGAAGCCGATTTATATCGCAAACAAAAAATTGCCATTGATGCCGTGGCGCGGGCATTGATGGAGATGGAAACCGCCGAGAGCAAATCATCCCCCGCAGATGAGCAAAGTTTGTGAAAATCGAATGAAAATTTTATAATCAGCATTATCCGCAGTACGCAACACGAAACTAAAACGGATTGCGTACTCTGTGATTCGTAATTCGTGACCCGTAATTTGAAGGAGTGTGCAATGTCCGGACATAGTAAGTGGAGTACCATTAAACGGAAAAAAGGTGCGGAAGATGCCAAGCGCGGCAAGATATTCACCAAACTTGCGCGCGACATCACGCTGGCGGCGCGGCAAAGTGGCGACCCCAGCGCGAATCCGGCGCTTCGGCTGGCGATAGATAAGGCACGACGCGCCAATATGCCCAAAGATAACATCGAACGTGCCATCAAACGGGGGACGGGCGAATTGGAGGGCGGCGAGCTGGAGGAAATCACCTATGAAGCCTACGCCCCGCACGGGGTGGCGATGCTCATCAAATGCACCACCGACAATCGCAACCGGGCGCTTTCGGAAGTGCGGCGGGTGTTCAACAAACATGGCGGCAATATGGCGGAACAGGGCGCAGTCGGCTGGATGTTCGACCTGAAGGGCTACCTCACCGTGCCCGCCGATGGGGTTGACCCCGATGAGGTGTTTATGGCGGCGGTGGACGCCGGTGCGGACGATGTGGAAGTGAGCGACGATATCATCGAAGTTTACACCGCGCCCGATTCTCTGCATGCCGTGCGCGAAGCGCTCGAAGCGGCGGGCTTCACCGTGGAAGAAGCGGAATTGTCGCAATTCGCCAAAAACGAAATCGAACTCGGCGTGAAAGAAACGTTATCCATTATGGCGATGGTGGAACTGCTAGAAGAATCTGACGACGTGGACAAAGTTTACACCAATCTCAGCATCTCCGATGACGCATTAGCGGAATTGGAAGCGGCGTAAATGCGCGCCATCGGCATTGACCCCGGCACTGCCACCACCGGCTGGGGTGTGGTTGAGTTGGCGCCGGGCGGTCAGGATTTGGAAGTGGTGGCGTATGGCGTGGTGACCACTCCCGCCAAAACGCCGTTCGCTTCCCGTTTGAAAACTATTTACGATGAACTGACCGCCGTCATTGCCAAATACGACCCCGACACTTCGGCGGTGGAGATGCTCTTTTTCAGCCGCAATACCAGCACCGCGCTTTCGGTGGGGCACGGGCGCGGCGTGGCAATGCTCGCGCTCGCCAATGCCGATTTGCCCGTTGCGGAATACAAACCGCTGGAAATTAAGCAGGCAATTGTGGGCTATGGCGGCGCGGACAAAGGGCAGGTTCAGCGAATGGTGAAACTGCTGCTCAATCTGGATGAAATCCCCAAGCCCGATGATGCCGCTGACGCGCTGGCGGTGGCGACTTGCCATCTGCACTCGGCGCGGTGGCGGGCGCTGGAAGACAATTAGCACTGATGGAGTTGAAGACAATAAAATCACGAATATCACCAATAACCGAATGGCACAAATAATCAATAAAAATTCGTGATATTCGTCCATCCGTGTTATTCGTGATTGAAATGTACCACCATTTTTTGGATAGGTTCTTAAAAATTATCACTGAACAAAAACTGACCGCTGAAGACCGGCGGCTGATGGCTGAAAATGATTGGTTCAATTCGCGGCGAAATAATTGAAAAAACCGACAATCAATTGTTGGTGGATGTGAACGGCGTGGGGTACGTGGTCAATGTTCCCACGCCCGTTTTGGATGAGGTGTCTGCGGGGCAAACAATCTTGCTGCGCACCCATCTGCACGTCCGCGAAACGGAACTGACGCTGTTCGGTTTTCCCGACGCCGAGGCGCTGGAAATGTTCCGCACCCTGCTGAAGGTGCAGGGCATCGGTCCCAAAGTAGCGCTGGCGATTCAATCCACCCTTTCGATGGAGGCGCTGAAGCAGGCGGTGGCGCAAAACGAAGCGGCGATTCTCGCCCGCGTGCCCGGCATCGGACCGAAAAAGGCGAAGCACATTGTTTTTCAATTGAAGGGAAAAATCACCTTTGATGACGTTTTCGCGCCCACCGCGCCGATCATCAGCGACAGCGACAGCGAAGTGTTAGCGGCGCTCACCACGTTGGGCTACAGCATCGTCGAGGCGCAAATGGCGCTGCAAAACATCCCCGATTCCGCAAAAGAAGAGCCGGTCGAAGAGAAGATTCGACTGGCTTTGAGTGGGCTTTCCAAATTGTAAACTTCATTTTTGAGCGCAATATGATTTGCGCACCGTGCCATACGCTGCATCGAATTCCACGAATTTGCATGAAAAACTCCGGATAATTCGCGAAATCTGATGCCGATTTTTTCCATCCGCGTAAATCGGTAGTCTCCCCGTTGAGTGTTGCGAGTTGTCATTGTGCCGGAATAAACCGCGAAGGCGCAAAGAAAGCAAGTTTTTTTTGTTTTCCTGCCTTTTTGCTTGGTGTCCTTAGCGGCTTCGCGGTAAATTCAACGTCTGTTTTGCAACAACACCCAAGCGGGGGACTATCCGTAAATCCTGTACAAAATTAACAGACATTTTTGCGCAAAGAATATCTCTATCCCTCTCTCTATCCCTATCCCCCTCTCACTTACTCCACCCCGACGCCACCACCGCCGCCATTGTCGCCATTGTCGCCGCCACCACCGCCGGTATTGTTGTCGAACCGCAGGCGGGCGCTGGGCGCTTGAAGATACATATTTTTGTATTCGGGCTGGTATTGAATCAAGACCACCGTCCAGAAATATTCCCCCGTCCGCTGGCGGACACCCTGCGCATCTTTGATGTTGATGGTGGCTCGGTAACGGTTGTTGCCCAATGATTCCACAATTCCCGTGCGATTGTCGCGCACGGCATCATGCGCGCCCACAACCGGCTCCCCGTTTGCCCACACCCGAATTTCAAATCCGTATCCGTCCGGCAGCGGTCCCGTCCACGTCCACTCAAAAGTGGTCTCCCCGTTGGTGGAAAATTCCAGCGAATTGGGGACGAGGTTCAGAAACCGTCCTTCGGAGAAAGAGGGCGTGGGCGTGGCGAATGTCAACGCGCGCGCGGGGGTGGCGGTGGGCGGACGAGGCGTGCGGGTCGGAGTGGCTGTCTGCGTCGGTGTGGGGGTGATGGTGGG
>CAZMXX010000150.1:0-8656 GCA_964570315.1 uncultured Anaerolineaceae bacterium
TCCACAGTTGGCTGTACAGCAGCACCCGCCGCGATTTCACCAGCCCGCCGAACAGGAGCATGCTCGCCGCCAGCCCCTGCGTGAGCCGCACCATCGCCGCCGGTTCGCGGAAGGTGGACGCGGGCAGAAAGAGCATCACCGCGCTGTTGAGCAGCAATGCCAGCACAAAGGGATGCACTAACTTTGCAGTGAGACTGCGCACGCTGAGCCACAGTCCCGTCAGGGCGGGGAAAATGGAGAGCGGTACGATCACCAGCGATACCAGTGTGAACGCCACCAAACTGACGTTTGCCATCCACAGCCAGCCGCCCAGCGGGATGAGGTTGAATGGCGTTGCCCCTTCGCCGCCGGAGCCGATCCCAAACGCGCCGAGCCATCGCCACAGAAAAATCTGCCATGCGGCAAACGGCACGCCCGCCAGCGTCAGCATGCCCGCCGCCCGCCAATTCCGTTTCCACAAAAAATACAACCCGAACGCTGCCGCGAAAATGAGAGTCGTTTCTTTTGCCAGCGCCGCCATCGCAAAAAGAAGGGTCATCCACCCCCACCGTTTTTGGAGCCACGCCAGCGCCGCCAATTGCACCAACGCCTGCGCCAGCGATTCGTTCAAATCGGTGCGCAGAACCAGAAATTGCCCGCCGTACAGCCCGTATCCCAGCGCGAACCAGCGGCTCACCCCCAACGCCGACAGAATCCGCGCGGTTGCCCATGTTCCCGCGCCGATGGCGAGCAGATTCACGGCGATGAGACCCCACGGGATGAGCGCGGAGTTTCCCAGCGCGAGCCAGCGCGCCAGCAGCGGATACAAAATGCGTTGATAGCGATACGCGGGCACATCGATGAATGGCGCGGCATGGGCGGGCGACAACGCAATTTGGTATGCGAATTGCCCGTCGTACCCCGCCGTGCCGCCGGGAATGCCCTGCGAAAATTTCGTGCCCAGCACGGCAAATGCCAGCGGGTCGCCGCCCGATTGCGCCAGCACAATCAACACATACAACAGCATCACCCCCAGCGAAACGGTTACGGGGGACATCCATCGTTTCATGAATCGCCTCCGGTGGTGGCGCGATAATTTTTCAACCACGCCACAAACGGTTGGAAAGAATTGTCCAGCAGGGGACGGCGAAATTGCGGGAGCAAATCAAATGGCAATCCGACCTGATTGTATGCCCCGAAATAATAGGGTTGGGAATAATAATTCGTGTGAAATGTGCTTTCCGCCAGACTGTCCAAATAATCTTGCAGGATGGTCGCCGCGCGGTCATCATCCCCCTGAATATGGGCAAAGGTGGCGGCTGTGCCAACCACGCGGAAATGGTTGGGCGCAATGAATTTCGCCGTGGCGAGCGTGCGCTCGGCGGCGGGGTTATCCAACCCGAGTTGTGCCGCCGCCAGCCCCGCCCATGCCGCCGCATATTTGGGGTTCGCCGCCACTGCCGCGCTGAAAACCTGCTCGGCGGCGGCGATGTCTCCCGCATCAAGCGCATCCCAGCCGTCTGCCAGCGGGGAACGATATTCGCCCACGCCCGTCACCGATTGCCGAAGCGGGGTCATCGTAAAAAACATATCGTTTGCCAGTGGGGGACTCAGCGTGATGGCTTTTTCATACCATTCCCGTGCCGCAGAGGCATCTCCCAATTCCTCCGCCATCCACCCGGCGTTCAGCGCGAAAATGGCATTCTTCGGTGTGGATTCTGCCACGGCTTGCATCGAAGCGAAGGCATCATCCCGCTGCCCTGCCTGCCAGAGCATCATTGCCACATTCGCGCGGTGAACGGACCAATAGGGGTCGCGGTTCAGGGTTTCCAGCACCAGCGGGAGCGCGTCGGAAATCGGTGCGGCATCACCGGTTTCATCCGCCAGCCGGACGCTTGCCATGCCGCACTGAAACCCGAACAGTGTTTTTTCGGGGTATTTTTCCGCCGCTGCACAGATATTCTTCCGCGCCGAAGCCCAATCATCCGCCTGTGTCGCCGCCAGCCCCTTCCGGTAGCTTAAATCGCCGCGCCCCGCCCAAAGTGCACCGCCGATGTACCCCAAAATCAGCAACCCAATCAAAACGCTGTATCGGGGTGCGGAAAAATTTAGCGCCATCTCAGCCGGTGCCGGCGTGAGCGCTATTGCTGCCAGCAAAAAAAAGGTAGCGGTGTAAAGGGGATGCCACAACAAATAATCGCCCAGATGGTGTACCGCCAGTGCCGCTCCGGCGGCAATCAACGCCAACAGCCGGTATCTTGCGGCTGATTGTGGCATTGCGCGGCGATACTGTGTCCATATGGTGCGGATGAGCATCCAAATACCAACGGCAACAATTGCCAAACCAACCAATCCACTTTCCGCCAGTAATTGCAAGAAAAAATTATGGGCGTGTGCGACAACGTATCCCGGCGGCGATTGCGCCGCTACCACATACAGCGGGGTAAATGACCCGACGCCTTGCCCCAAAACGGGAGATTGGGTGAATAATATCCATGCGTTGCGCCAGATGTCGCCTCTGGCGTTGATGAAAGATAGTTTGTCGCTGAAAAAGAGTTGTTGGGCGGAAATGATGGCGAAAATAATGGCTATCGGTACGATAATCCGGTGCGGTTTTTTCCGATGTGACAGATAGATCGCGCCCAGCGTCACTCCCGCCCCGGTCAGCAGCGCGAGCCAACCGCTTCTGGAGTGGCTGAACAATGTACCGATGACAAATAAGGTCAGCAGCAAACTCCACCCGGTTTTTGCCTGCCAATGGTTGGCGCGCCACAATTTTATGAGTATCAGCGGGACGATTAAACTTGCAAAGCCGGCGATGACGTTTGAGTTGGTCAACAAAACGCCGGGCAGGGTGAATGAAACGGGGGGTAGCGGAAACAACGTCCCGACATTCTGTCGCCAGCGAAATAGCCATGCTATCAACGGCATCAGCTCCAACACCATAACCAAGCCGCCAACCGTGAGCAGTATATTTTCCCACATTTCCATTTTCCATCCCCATGAGTGGGATTGGATGAAAAACAGAAATAGAACGAACAAAGCCAGATTGAGCAAAACTAGCTTGATGCCATATTGTGGCAGTGGTGCGAATGTTAGCGAAGCCCCGTGATAACCGATAAACAGGGCAAATGGCACGATGAATCTTGGCAGGGTCCTCGAATGTTGTTGACCGGCAAAAATAATGCTTACGCCTAATAGCAGGATGCCCCCGATGCCAATCCATTGCAACAAGACATCTTCATTGCGCCATGCCAAAGGCAATAGCAGAAAAATAGTCAAGCCGATGGTAAATAGAAGCAAAAATCTTAATCGTGTCATTGACAGGTTATCTCAAAAAGATACATAGCATCATCTTCATAGATTTTACGGGCGCAAACCGGCACAAAGTCGTCTAATAGAAAACTCAATGCCCGCTTGTACAATCCGGTAGGATCATGGTGAGACAGAAATTCTATATCCGACCAACTCACTGCCAGATGTGAAATTCCACGCGCCTGCAATTGTGCCAGCACCCCGCCGACACCGGGTGTTTTGTCAACCATTTGCGTCCACATCGATTGTTCGATGTCCGGCACACAGCGGGTATCGCAGTAGTAACCGCGCGAATCCCAAATTAGCAACGCTTTGTCCGAAGGGGAAAGATTGTTCTGAATGAATTGCACCGTTTTAAATTGGCTCACTTTTTCAGCCAGAAAATCGGCTTTGGAAATATTCCCCGAAATAACCGCCAACGGTTGCACGCTTATGAACCAAATCAAGGCGTAGATGAGCGTGGCGGCAATCGTCCCGCCCACCAATCCGGTGATGGCGATGCGACCCAGCGACGGTTTTAAAAATCGCTGCGATAAATTTAGCATGACATAGGCGGTCAACAAGCTCAATGCGGGGAAAAGGGGCAGCAAAAATCTGGTATGCTGTGGTCCAATCGTCCAAAAAATAAATTGTCCAAAAACAATGAACAGCATGCCATTTAAAAGTGGCGGTTTTTGGGTGAGGGGATAAAAAATCAATAGTGGAAACAGAATACTTGGAATTTCCGTGTTGCCCAAAAAACCGGAAAATTTTCCGTATTGAGTGTACAGCCGAATGGGCAGCAATAGATAATCCAGCCAAGTGCGTCCGGCGCCGAACGAATTTTGGTATTGTTCCAGCCAAGCCAGCCGTGCGGCATCCCAGCCGGGTCCGCCCCATATCAGCGGATAAACCGGATTGCCCGTCCACAGCCAATTTTTCAGATACCACGGCGAGGCGATTGCCAGCGCCACCCCGCCGAACAGCGCACCATCTGCCAGCACCGTTTTCCACCCGCCCCGCCGAGCGCGCCACAGTACCCACACCCCCACGGGGAACACCAATCCCAGCGCCAGATATTTGCTGCCGATGGCGAACCCCGCCATCATCCCGCCGAGCGCCAGCCAGCGCCGATTGTCCGTTTCGCCCCACCGCAGTGCGCCCAACAAAGCCAGAAACCCCCACAGCGACCAAGCCATATCCACATTGCTCAAACTGCCCCAGATGGGCAGCATCGGAATGCCGAGCAGAATCGTTGCCGCCAACCAGCCGCCTCCGTTCCCCAACAGCCGCCGCCCGCCGACAAACGTTGCCAGCACCAGCCATGCCGCCAGCGTCAGGTGCATCAGCCGGGCGAAGGTGTCGCTGCCGAAAGCCAATCCCAGCGTGTACAGCATTTCGGGGGTGAGCGGGTAGTTTGCGGGCCAATTTTCCGGTTGAAAAGCGATGCGCCCCGCCTGCAAAAAAAGTTTCGGGGCTTGCAGATGGTACATCAGCCCGTCGTAATTCCAGGGAGGGGTGAGTGCCTGCAAAATGCTCAAGCCGAAAATGACCGTCGCCGCGCCGAAAACCGCTTTTTGCCCACTGTGCCATCCGTGCCAGCGATGCCGGATGACGCGAGCAGAGAAATCTGCCGCCAGCCGTCGCCATTCGCGCCATGAAACCGCCATCAGCACGATGAGCCAGCCCGCCAACGCGGGCACATTCAATCCGCCGAGCAATCCCAGCGCCAGCACGCCATAGGCGATGATGCCCAATCCCAGCGGCACGCCAAATACTGCCATCTCCGGCGGCGACAGCGTCAGCCGAAATCGGCGCAGAATGCCGACACCCGCACTCGCCGCCACCATCAGCACCAGTGCCAGCAACCCCGGCGCGAAAAAAGCATCTGTCAGCGCGCGCGCGCCCGTCGCCGTGAGCGTGCGTTCCGGGAAAAGCAGGCGTTCAGCCAGCAGAACGATTGCCAAAAATATCGGTGTACCGGTGCGCAGGTAGTTTTTCACACGTTCATTATCAATGGATGTCGGAAAATTGTCAATAGTCAGTTGTCAACGGCGATGAATTTTGCTACAATAATGGAACATTCGTGCGGAAAAATAGGAGGAAATGCAATGACAGACATTTATCGGGCGTATCTGAAAACGGAAATCGGATGGGTGGAAGTGAAAGGAACGCGCGATGCCATCACCGGCATTAATTTTGTGGATGAAGTGATGCCCGATGCCAACGGCGATTCGCCGGCGGTGCAGACGGGGGTGCAACAATTGACCGAATATTTTCGCGGCGAGCGCACCACCTTCGATTTGCCGCTGGCGTTCCACGGCACAGATTTTCAGCAATCGGTGTGGCGCGCGCTGTTGAACATCCCCTTCGGCGAAACGGTATCATACGGCGACATCGCCCGCACCATCGGCAACCCGAAGGCAGTGCGCGCGGTCGGCAGGGCGAACGGCAAAAACCCCATTTCGATTGTCGCGGCGTGCCATCGGGTGGTGGGCAGCAACGGCACGCTCACCGGATATGGCGGCGGGCTGTGGCGCAAAGAGTGGTTGCTGGCGCATGAGGGTGCGGGTGAGCGGGTGAGAAAGTGAGCGGGCGTGCCGTCAACCGCCGCCTGCTGACCACTGACCGCTAAAAACTAACGCCGCACAATTTCTTCAATGGCGGATGTAATCCATCTGCGCACCGGAAAAATGTCCACAAACCCGACATGCCCGCCGAAAGGTTGGATCCACAGTGAGAAGTTTGGGTTTTCCAGCGTGCGGAACGGTTTGAAATCGCCCATAGGCACGATGGGGTCATCGGCGGCGGTGATGACGGTGGTCGGCACGGTGACGGCGTCCATCATCGCCGGGGTGATGGCGTAACTGCGATAGTAGCTGTCGCTGTCCGGGAAGCCGGAATAGCGCGGGATGAACCATTCCCCCATTTCATACGAATCTTTGATTGCCAAAACTTCATCGAAGTCGGGATACAGGTGCGGGAAAGCCGTCTGTTTCGCGCGAATCATTTTGCGCCATTTGCGCCCGAAATAGAAAGAATAGAGCGGAAACGCGGTGTCAATCGCCTGCACGGTTGCCTTCGGATTCACCGATGGACTCACGCCGATAACGTGTTTCAGGGTGGGGATGGGCGTTTCCACCGCCCGGTACGCCATCCGCAGGGCGAAATTTCCCCCCATTGAAAAACCGACGATGAAAAAAGGTGTTTCCGGTTCCAGCGCGGCGATTTTCTCCGCCGCCTGAAATGCCTCTTCCAGCCGTGCGCCGTGGAAAGGCGCGGGATTCAACGCTTCTGTGCCGCCGTGGTCGCGCATGTTCAGCCGGAAAACCGAATACCCCCGCCGGAAAAGGTCGCCGCCGATGGCGCGGTTGTAGGTGGATTGCGCCGAACCGAGCCAGCCATGCAAAAGTAGCACCAATCCCCGACGTTGATTTTGCGGGGCGTAAAAACCTTGCAGGCGCGTGCCGCCATCGGCGGGCACGTCCAGCAGCACTTCCCGCGAATGGTCGTCAATATTGAGGGGGAGCTTCCGCAGGATGGACGCCAGAAATGTTTGCACGTGCGGATTTCGCACCAGCGGATGGGGGGTGAAGGGGAGGATAGTTTCAAGTTTCATGGTTTCTGGTTTCAAGTCCAAAGTCCAAAGTCTCAGGTCAGGTTTCACGCAATACGTTTCACGTTTCACGCATCACGCTTCATAATTCAGCGAATTGCCAATCTCCAATAACCAATCTCTATTCTCCGAACGTCACATCATCCGGCGAGGGGACGATGCTGATCCACGTGTGACCGGGTTTGAGGCGGATTTCCGCGCCGGAGGTGTCGAAAAAGTGCGGGGTGTCGCCGCGTGAGTCGCTGCGCCACGTGCCGCGAAATGCCCGCCCGTCGCGGAACACAATCGCTTCCCCCGCGCCGAACAGGTTCAGCCGGATGCCGGTGTTGCCGAGGCTGTCCTCCACCATGTCCGTGTCCGCATGCGGCACAACCTGCACCACCACATTCTCCACGCCGACCTGCTCGCCGGTGTTGCCGTCCAAATGCGGCTCATCCCCCAAAAAACGGAGATATTTTCTGCTCGTGGGGTCGAAGGTGTAGCCGGAATTGCTGCCGGTCACGGTGGGGTAATCAATGGCGATGGTCGCCGCCGGTTCGCCGCCGTCGGGCGCGTCTCCGAAACTGAAGCCACGCAGCCCTTCCGGTGCGCTGATGTCCCAATTTGAGAGCCACTTTTGCAGCCCTGCTGCCCCGACGCGCAAGCGGGTGCGGTAATCGTTGCCCACGTTATCGGTATAAAGCCGATTGCTGGGGTCGTCCAAATCAATATCCAGATAGGCGAAAGGGGCGAAATTCTTCAGCAGGTAGCGTACATCATCGCTCGCGCCGGAACACATCAGCGGGGAATTATATTGCGCGCCGAGATAATAATTCACCAGCCGCGCACTGCGGATGGGTCCGATTTGCGCGGGCGGCGTGCCGAAAAAGATGCCGCTGAAACGGGTGATGCTGTACCCTTCCATCAGATATTCCACCATCACATCCGCCGCGCCGATGCCGAATTGGGGGCGCGCCTGCGGGTCGTTGTTGATGCAGACCGTCACCGGGCGGGAAAGGCTTGCCGCTGTGAGCGGCGCACCCGTGAGCGGGTCGGTGCCGGAGGGCTTGCCGAAGCCACCGGCGCCGGGGAGGGTGTTGTCTTCGTTGGGGGCGAGTGCCGCCAGCCCGTCGGCGGGGGTGGAGGCAGGGGACGGCGTTTTGGGCGGCATTTCGGCGGTGATGGAAATGGCGGCGGTATCGTCCACCCGCACAAATTCCGCGAACAGCCAGCCCGTACCGCCGGTTTGCAGACAACACGCTTCCAGCCAACTGCCGTCATCCGTTTTGCCCACCAACTGCACCGTTTGGCTCAGTTGTGCCGTGCCGACGATGTCGGCGGCGGTGGACGGTTCCGCGCGGATGTTCAGCGGGTCGCCGGTGATGATGCCGGTGATGCTTTGGGTGATGGCGTCGCCGGCGATGAGCGCGGCGGCGGGTTCGGGGGTGGCGGCGGGCGGCGTTTCCACGGGGACGGCAGAGAGCGCGCCCTCGGTGTCCACAAATGCCGCGCTGACCCAGCCGTCCAGCGGGCGGGCGATGTGCCACCAGTCGCCCGCGCGGGTTTTCCCGGCAATTTTCACCGTTTCGCTGACGGTCACTGTGCCGATGATTTCGGCGGCGGTGGAGGGTGCGCCGCGCACGTTCACCACATCCCCGTTGATGATGCCGACCGGCGCGGGCGTGGCGGTGGGGGTATCGGTGGCGGTGGGCGTGACGGATGGTTTTGCCGTGGCGGTGGCGGCGTCGGCGGGTGTCGCGGTTTTTTTCGCGGGCGAAGGGGTGAGGG
>CAZMXX010000151.1:0-8605 GCA_964570315.1 uncultured Anaerolineaceae bacterium
GGCGGGCATCTTCCGACTTTTGCCGGCAGCCATTGACCCCAACACGTTGATTTTATATGCGCTGTATGCGCTTCTCTTTTTGGTGGGTGCGGACATCGGCGGCAATCCCAACGCCTGGAAAACGCTCAAAAAAGCGAGCCTCGCGGTCATACTGGTTCCTCTTTCAATTGCCGTCGGGTCGTTGGTGGGAGCGGGGTTGTTTTCGTTACTGCTGCCCCGCATCTCGGTGAAAGATGCGGCAGCCATTGGGGCGGGTTTCGGGTATTACAGCCTGTCCAGCATCATCATCACCCAAATAAAAGGGAGCACCCTGGGTGTCATCGCCCTGCTCGCCAACCTGAGCCGGGAAATCATCACCCTGATTTTCGCGCCGCTATTTGTGCGTCTTTTCGGCAAACTTGCGCCCATCGCCTCCGGCGGCGCAACGGCGATGGACACCACCTTGCCGATGACGGCGCGGTTCAGCGGCAAAGAATACGCCATCATCGCCTTTTTCAGCGGGATAGTGCTCACCGTACTCGTCCCCATCCTCGTGCCCTTCATCCTGTCGCTCTAAAAAAAACCGAGGGCAGAAAAAATCCACCCTCGGTTTCAGCTGTTTTACGGAATCAACAGCACTTTTCCCGCCGTTTTCCGCGCGGCGAGCAGCGTGTGCGCCTCGGCTGCATCTGCCAGCGGGATGGTTCGGTCGATGCGCAGTTTCAGCGAACCCTCTTTGAGCCATGAAAGGACATCTCCGCTGCGCCACAGCAAATCTTCGCGGGATGCAATATAGTGGAATAACGAGGGTCGGGTGATGTACAACGAGCCGAGCGTGTTCAATGCACCCAAATTAAATGGCGGCACGGGACCGCTGGATTGCCCGAAAAGCACCATCATGCCGCGCGGCTTCAGCACCGTCAAACTTTTTTCAAAGGTTGCCTGCCCCACCGAATCATACACCACTTCCACCCCGTCGCCATCAGTGAGCCGCCGAGTTTCCGCCGCAAAGTCGGTTTGGGTGTACCGGATCACGTGGTCAGCCCCGGCTTCCTTCGCCAACGCCGCTTTTTCCTCGGTGGACACAGTGCCGATGACCGTCGCGCCCGCTTTTTTCGCCATTTGCACCAGCAGCAGCCCCACCCCACCGGCGGCGGCATGGATGAGCGCCGTATCGCCTTTTTTCAGCGGAAAGGTGCTGAATGCCAAATAATGCGCCGTCATACCCTGCAACATCACCGCCGCCGCATCGGTCAGAGAGACCTCAGCGGGGACGGGCACGAGCGCGGATTCGGGCACCACGGCAAACTCGGCGTAGGCGCCCCTTTGGGTGCTATACGCAACCCTATCCCCCACCGCCACCGACGTGACACCATCGCCGATGGCTTCCACGATGCCGGCGGCTTCCAACCCCGGCGTGAACGGCTTCGGCAATGGGTACAATCCGGTACGATGGTAAATGTCGATGAAGTTCACCCCCGCCGCGTGAATCTTCACCAAAACTTCCCCGTTGCCGGGGGTGGAGGTGGTTATTTCCGCCAACCGCAGTTGTTCCACCCCGCCATTCTCTTTCACCTGAATTGCTTTCATGCGCATCCTCTCCTTTTTCGGCTAAATAATTTTCAGTTCTTTGCCAACCTTTTCAAAAATTTGCAACCCTTCATCCAAATCCGGTTGGGTGTGCGCCGCCGACAACATCACCCGAATGCGGGCTTTGCCGCGCGGCACTGTGGGGAAACCAATGGCAGTGGCGAACACGCCCTCCTCAAACAGGCGTTGGCTCATTTTTTGCGCCACAGTCGCCTCACCGAGCATCACCGGCGTGATGGGCGTTTGGCTCATGCCAATGTCGAAGCCCATCTCCTGCAAACGCGCTTTGAAATAGCGTCCGTTTTCCCACAGCCGGTCCACCAGTTCCGTGCTGTTTTCCAAAATATCCACCGCAGCGAGACATGCCGCCACGTCGGCGGGCGTGACCGCACTGGAAAAGAGGAAGGGTCGTCCGCGCTGGCGCAGCCAGTCCACAATAGTGCGCGCACCGGCGACGTATCCGCCCACCACGCCGAAGGCTTTGGACAACGTGCCAATTTCCACATCCACCCGTCCATGCAACCCGAAATGGTCAACAATGCCGCGTCCGCCGTGCCCCATCACCCCCTCGCCGTGCGCATCATCCACCATGAAAATCAAATCGTGTTCTTCCGCCACTTCAACCAGTTTGTCCAGCGGCGCAATATCTCCGTCCATCGAAAAGACGCCATCGGTCACCAGCAGAGCTTTGTTGAACGGGCTGTTTTCGGCAACGACGCGCCGCAAGTCGTCCACATCATTATGTTTATAGGGAATGATTTTCGCCCGCGACAACCGGCATCCGTCAATGATGGAGGCATGGTTCAGCGCATCGGAGAAAATCAAATCGCCTTTGCCCACCAGCGCGGGGATGGTGGCTAAATTTGCGGTGAATCCCGATTGGAAAGAAATGGTCGCTTCCGCGCCTTTGAATTTTGCCAGCCGTTCTTCCAGCTCGGTGTGGAAAGACATCGTTCCGGCGATGGTGCGCACCGCGCCCGGACCCACACCCCATCGCTCGATGGCATCCTGTGCCGCTTTTTTCAGGCGAGGGTCGTTTGCCAATCCCAAATAATTGTTGGAGCAGAAGTTGAGTTTCGGCTCACCATTGACGGTGATACGCGCGCCCTGCGGGGATTCAAGGGTGCGAATGTTGGTGAATAAACCTTGCTCTTTTAAAGATGAAAGTTCATCGGCAATCCATTGAAGTTTTTGCTTGGGCATCTTTGCCTCCTTCGTAAAACGGTATATTTGTGTAACAAAACTATATCAGTTTCGGGGAAAAATGAAAAATAGCGCCCCGGACATGAACGCCTCCAAAAAAAAAGCCGATGCCCGTAAAAGCATCGGCGGGGAAAAAGCACGGTCAGCGGGAAAGGTGCATCGGCATGATGACGTGCAAAAAAGTATCGTCACCGACGGTTTTCAGCACACCGGGGCTGGCTGGCGCAGCCGTTTCCAACACCACTTGTGCACCATCCAAAACATTCAGCACGTCAATCAAATATTTGGCGTTGAACGCAATTTCCATCGCCTCCCCTTCGACGTTTCCATCCAATTCGGTGATGTTGTCGCCCAATTCCTGACTGGTTGCGGTCAAAATCACTTTGCCGCCCACCAACTCCCCATCGCCGGGGGTGATGTCCAGTTTGACGATATTCGCCGCATCTTTGGCAAAAAGATAGGACACACGCGCCGCATTGGCAAAGTTTTTCACATCCACAACGGTGCGGGTGGCATAAGATTTGGGGATAATTTGAGAAACATCGGGGAAGCGCCCTTCAATCAATTGTGACGCCAAATCAATATTGTTCAGGTGGAACAGAATCTGATTTTGAGATGAAGTGACGGTAACCTGCACCGGCTCTTCCTGCGAACTCAGCACACGGGCTAATTCCGATAATGCCCGTGCGGGGATGATAACTTCAAACGGGTTTTCAACGGTGTCTGAAAGCGGAATACTTTTTGTGGAGAGGCGGAAACCATCCGTGCCGGAAAGGACGAGCTGTTTCTCTTCAAATTGGGCGCGGATGCCGGTCAGAACGGGTCGGCTCTCCTCAACGGCGGCGGCAAAAGCAACCTGATTGATCGCTTGTTTCAGTTCGGCGGGGTCAATGTGGATGATGCTATCCCCGGCATCCAAGCTTGGCACGGGCGGAAACTCCAGCGCACTGATGCCCTTCAGGTTTGCCTCAAAATGGGCGCAGTGGATATTAAGCGTTTGCGTATCATCATCCAGCACCATATCAATGCGTTCCGGCGGCAAAGAATTGACGAATTCGGTCAGCAATCGTGCCGGAATGGTGATGGCGCCTTCCTCTTCTACTTTCGCGCCAATCCAATAGTTGATGCCGATTTCAAAATTATTGGCAGAAAGTTTCAACCCGTCTCCATCCGTGGCAATCAGCACGTTTGAGAGTATGGGCAGGGTACTTCGGCTGGAAACAGAACGACTAATCGTCACCAAACCTTTGGAAAGATTTTCTTGTAAACATGAAACTTTCACGATTGCTCCTCCTGGTTAGACAATTGCCACAACGCGCATATATTCATGTTCAGTTAGATGGCACTGATAATAGTGGTAAAACCATCTTAAGTATACTATATTTTGTGGGGAGTCACAAACCACGAGAAAAACAGAATCGTCCCAGAACATTCGTTCCATCGATTTTACGCGACCCGTCGAGGCGTTTTAAAATCGTATATGCCATCCCGATATTCCCACAGCGAATCACACGCTGAACACAGCAATCCCTGCGCGTGCGAATGAAGGTTCGCCGTGCCGCATGTTGGGCAGCGGAACAGGTTTTCGGCGGGAGGTGTGTTATTTGAAGCAGTGGCTTGGAAAAAAACGCTGGGGGTCAATTGCCACCATCGCCCGGTCGGTTGTGCCCAACCGTCGAGTTTTGCCAGCCATTGCGCCGGGATGATTTTCTTGAGCAGAGGAATTCGGAAATGAGAAACCGTCCGCACCGAGCGTACGCCGAAGCCGGCGGCGGCGAAACGGTGACGCATCCATACGGGGTGGAAATCAATATTCAATGCCACAAATTCCTCCGGTTCCACCGAAAAGGGGCTCCACCGCTGACGGCGCAAGAGCCAGCGCAAAATCGCTTTCAGATGACGCTTGCTCGCAAATTCAATCACGGCGGTTCCCCCGCCCTGCATCACGCGGTTCAGTTCATTCAATGCAGCAGAGACATCCACCAGATGATGCATCACCCGCACCATCACCAGTGCCTCAAAAGCGCAGGTATCGAAGGGCATTTTGTAAACGTCAGCAACCACAAAGGTGAACCGTTCGGCTCTTTCGCCGAGAAAGTTCTGCGCTTCTTCCAGTTGGGTGCGGGCATAATCCATCAGCACCACTTGATTGTACCCGTCATACAAATCCGCCAGCCGTCCGAATCCGGCGCCAACTTCAAGCAGCCGCTTCCCGGCGGGTGGCAACAGGTGGCGAATGGCAATGCGCTCCACCAAATCCTCATATTGCCGCGCGCCGGATTCCCAAAAATCGTACCGGTAGCGGCTTCCTTCATAGTCACAAATCCGAGTCAACTCACACCTCAAAAAAATTATGTTTCACGTGAAACACTCTAGTATGCATTTTTGTCGAAGAACACCTTTATCGCGGTGCGGAGGATGATTTTCAGGTCAAGCAATAGCGACCAATTCTCAATGTACCACAAATCGTATTTTGTCCGTTCCACAATTGATGTGTCGCCGCGCAAACCGTTCACCTGCGCCCAGCCGGTCAGCCCGGCTTTCTCACGATGCCGCTCCATATATCGCGGAATGCTCTGCTTGAATTGGTTCACAAATACGGGGCGTTCAGGGCGGGGACCGACCAAGCTCATGTCGCCCAAAAGGACGTTGATGAATTGCGGCATTTCGTCAATGGAGAAACGACGGATGAACGCGCCCAATCGCGTGCGCCGATTGTCGTCGGGTGTTGTCCATCCTGCCCCCTCCTCTTTTTCAGCGTCAATGCGCATGGAACGGAATTTTATCATCTGGAACGGTTTGCCATCCAGCCCCATTCGTTCTTGAATATAAAATACCGCGCCGGGGGAATCCAGCTTGATGAGCAGAGTCACTAGCAACATAATCGGCGAGCTGATGACCAGCAACATCGCGCTGATGATGATGTCAACGGCACGTTTGATGGACAATCGCCAACCGCGCAAAGCCACGTCCCGCACGGAAAGGAGCGGCATGCCATTCAGGTCGTCAATGGAAACTTCTGTCGCCATAATTTGGAAAACGTCCGGGAAGACTTTGATGGCAACCCGCTCGCGCTCACAGTTGGCGATGATTGCCAGAATTTCCCGGTGCGATGCCTCCGGCATGGCGATGATAACTTCATCAACCTCATACGTCTCGATGATTTGCGACAAATTCTTGGCGTTCCCCACAATGGGCGTTCCCAAAATGGATGAGACCTCTTCGCCATTGTTGCTGACCACGCCGACCACATTGTACCCCAACCCCGGCGATTGCCGCACCCGATACAACACCGCCCGCGCCACGTCTCCCGTGCCGATGATGAGCAATCGCTGTTGCGCCCAACCCAGCGCCTGCAAGCGCCACCGAACCCGCGCATGAAAAATTCGCCCGATGGAAACAAAAATAATGGTGAGCAGCCAAGCGTACACCATCATCAAGCGCGGGTAGTCCAATTCGTTTTTGTAAATGAACGAGATGAGCGCGATGGAGACAATTGCCCCCACCGATGTCGCGCCGAAAACAAGGTAGAATTCATCAATGTGCGATAAAACGCGGTGTCGGTGATACAGCCGGTAAAAAAAGTAGGTGGTGACGATGCTGACAATCTGCACCAGCATCATCCCCCAATAGGTGATAAATGTGGGCGAAATGTTTTGATATTCCGATTGCAGACGCAACCGATACGCCACATAAAAAGCGACGCCGGTCAGTACTGCATCCATCGCCACCAATGTTATCGAAAAAAATATCTCGGCTCTACTTTTTAAGACCTTCATATGCAAAACTCCTCACGCTGGCGGCACAATCTGCCACCGTGATTATTGTTGTCCGGATGCATGTTGCATGATAGCAAGCTTCCATTTTAGTTGGATGCCCGCAACCACCAGCAAATGTAACCACAGGGGGGTTGTTGCAGCGTAATGTTTATCGTAAAATATTCGCATGGCGCGATAAAACTCCACCTGCGCCTTCGATGAATGGCGGCTGGCGGCACGCTTGATGTGCAGCACCGTTGCCGAGGGATTGTAGAAAATTTTCCACCCCTGCCGCTTGATGTTGAATGCCCAGTCAATATCTTCCCCATACATAAAGTAGGTTTCGTCCATCAACCCCGCCTGTTCGATGGCTTCTGCCCGCACCATCATAAACGCGCCCACCACCGAATCGACTTCCGTCAGTTCGTTTTCATCCAGATAGGTCATGTTGTAGCGCCCAAATCTTTCGTGGCGGGGAAACAAGCGCGAAAGCCCGACCATCCGGTAAAAACTGATTTCGGGGGTGGGGAATGAACGGCGGCACGCCAAATCCAACGAGCCGTCGGGTAGCACTAGTTTCGGACCGGCGGCGCCGGCGACGGGCGTGGCATCCATGAAATCTATCATCGTTTTCAGCGCCGTGGGCGATACTTTGGTGTCCGGGTTCAATAAAAGCGCATAGCGGGGAACATCCGTTCCCTTTTCACCGAAACCGAAATGGCGCAACCCGAGATTATTGGCATAAGCGAAGCCGCCATTTTTTTCACTGGCGATGACCTCAACTTCCGGATACTCCGTTTGCACCATCCGCACGCTATCATCCTGCGAGGCGTTATCAACCACACATGCTTTGATGATGATGTCGCCCTCGCTTTCACGGATGGATTGCAGACAATCCCGTAAAAGTTCGCTCGTATTATAGTTGACAATCACAATCCCCAAATCAATCATGGCGATTTATCCTATAAGAAAAAGATGACTAATCTTGTTTAGTCATCCGCGCATTTTATCATAAAGCCCACATCGGGACAATTTTATTTTCCGTCACACACGCCGAGTCATCCACAGATGTGTGCGCCGAAGGGTGAAACCGGCATCAATCAGCGCCTGCACGCCCGCCTGATGGTCTGCCGGATGCTGAAATGAAACCGAACGCGGGGGAAATTTTGCCAGATGGCGCACGGCGAGATTGACCAACGGTTTTTCCAACTGCCCCTGCCAGTCGGGATGCACCACAAAATTCAACCGATGCTCACGACGCCACACCCCCGGTTCGACATTCAACGTTGCCACCAGTTCGCCGTCGGTCGTTTCCACCATCCAATATTTTCGCGTGCCAAATCCCGCCAGTTGCCGCAGGAAGTTGGATACCTGCACATCTCCATCCAACTGGAACCGATGAAATTGCAGCGGGCGTTCCTGCTGAATGCCGGCGGGAATGGCGACCCGCGCCAAATTAAATGCCGCCCGCGCATCGGCGACGGTCAGACGATGCGGGCGACAGGTGACTTCCGCCGGAAAATCAATCTGCCGGGCAGGGGGATGCACCTGTTTGGCGCGAAAAAACGACATCGCCGCCATCGTTTTGAAGTTCATGGATTCATACAAGCGCACTGCCGGAATGTTGTCCAGCTTCACCTGCAATGAAACAATCTGCCCTCTTCTCTCCCGGACAAATTCGAGGGCGGCATCCATCATTGCCCGCGCAATCCCCCGCCCCCGATGCGATTTCGCCACGGCAACATTGCTGATGAACCACCGGCGATTGTTGGACGGCTGGCGGCTGACGGTCGTATTGCCCACAATGCGCCCGTTTTCAACCCAGACGAACCCGTTGAGATACGTGTTCACCTCCGGGTTGAGCAAATCGAGCCAAAAGAGCAAAAATCCCCACCGCCCGATCCACCGCATTTCCCGCAACGCGGCGCGCCCGGTGCGGTCAAGTTCCCCCGCGAAGGCTTCCTCAATCAGTTTGGCAACCCCGAATAAATCGGCGCTGGGTTTCAGCCCCGTCGCTTCTCCCCCTTTCCCCCCGCCCCCCCGATTCCAAGGAGGACGGAGCCGGCCCCCCCCCC
>CAZMXX010000152.1:0-8604 GCA_964570315.1 uncultured Anaerolineaceae bacterium
CACGCCACCGGCGGCATTGTGAACGGCGAACCCGCCAATGCGATTCTCGACCCGCAACCGGAGCCGGTGCTCCGCACCCTGTACCAAAAGCGGAACGCCAAACCCGAAGCGCCCCCGCAACCGCTGGTGGCGCGGCTGTTCGGGCGGCAACCCGTCACCGCGCAAACGATGATTCCGGAAAGTTATGCCGATTTGACCGCGCTCATCACCGACATCAACCGCTGGGGCGCGGGCGTGATTGACCGCTATCTGGAAAGTATTTTCGATGTGACGGAGCTGATTGACTGGCTGGCAGTGAACACGCTGGTGCAGAGCAACGACACCTACACCAAAAACTATTTTCTCCACAACCGGATGGAGGACGACCGGTGGGAAATTCTGCCGTGGGATTATGATTTGACCTTCGGGCGCAACTGGAACGATTATTGCGGCGGTTTGTGCGATGACCTTTCGGCGGGCACGTCCATCAAGGGCAGTACCCAAATGCTGAACGAGCTGACGCGCCGCGTACTCGAAAATCCTGTCTATTTTGAGCGACTGAAAACCCGACTGCACACCCTGCTGACCGAGGTGTTCACCGCCGAAAAACTATCCGACAAAATCGACGCCCTCTACACGCAAATTTCTCCCTACGTGTACACCGACACGCTCAAATGGGCGAGCAATCTGCAATTTGAACAGGAACGCGAGCGGCTGAAAGACTGGATTGACCGTCGCCGAACTTTCCTGCTGCGCACCATCGCCCCGCCGGAAACGCCGCCCGTCCCCGGCGACAACCGCCCGGACACCATCGTCACCCGGGTGTGGATGGAACCGCCCGTCCCCGCCCACGGCGATGCCGTGACTTTCTCCGCCACAGTGCGCAATCAGGGCGCGGGCGACACAGGCGCGGTGGTCGGCGTGGCATTTTTGGTGGACGGGGTGTACATCACTTTTGGAACCAGTCCGCAGCTTTCGGGCGGCGCAGACCGCACCATCCGCGCGGTGTCCACATGGACGGCGACCACCGGCACGCACCGGCTCACCGCCGTGGTGGACGATGTGAACCGCTATCCGGAAGTCTCGGAAACCAATAACACGCTCGAAACAACCTTCCAGGTTTCCGCCGCGCCGGTATCGGGGCTGGCAGATGTGCTGGTGCGCGACATCGCCTTTGAACGCACCCCCGACGGACAAATTCGGCTGGCGGCACTGGTGGCGAACAACGGGCAATCGCCCACCGCCGATGTGGTCGGCGTGGCATTTTTTGTGGATGGGGCATACGCCGGTTTCGGCATCATTCCGCCGTTGGCAGGGAATCAATCGCAGCCCGTGCGCGCTCGGCAAACGCTGGCGCTCACCGGAACCCACGCCATCACCGCCGTGGTGGACGACATCAACCGTTTTCCGGAAAGCAACGAATCGAACAACCAGCTCACCCGCACCATTGATTTCGGCACGGCGGTTCCACGCGGATTGCCCGACGCGGTGATTGCAGACGTGCGGCTGGGGCAAGGGCGATTCGCCCCCGGCGATTTGGTGACGTTTGAAGCGGTGGTGCAGAATGTGGGCAGCAATCCCACCGGCGATGTGGTCGGCGTGGCGTTTTTGGTGGATGGGCAGTACATCACTTTCGGCACTGCCGCCGCCATTGCCCCCGGCGCAACCCAAATCATCCGCGCGATTTCCGCGTGGCGCGCCACGGCGGGCAATCACCGGCTCACCGCCGTGGTGGACGACATCAACCGTTTCCCGGAAGAATCGGAAACCAACAATCAATTCAATCTCGATTTTCAGGTGCGCCAGCGCACCGAGACCGATTTACCCGATTCAACCGTGGACGGCGTGGATTTTGAAATTCAACCGGATGGACGCACCCTGCTCACCGCCACCGTCTCCAATATTGGCAGCGCCCCCACTCCCGACGTGGTCGGCGTGGCATTTTTTGTGGATGGCGCTTATGCCACCTACGGCATTACCCAACCGATGGCGGCGGGCGCGAGCGAGACCATCCGCGCGGTGAAATCGCTGGCGTTGCAGGGGCAGCACACCATCACCGCCATTGTGGATGATGTGAATCGCTACAACGAAATTTCGCACCAGAACAACACCTTCCGGCGCACCATCACCGTGCCGTTGATTGAACGGCGCGCCATCTGGATTACCCGCTACGACTGGACAGACCAAGACCGTCCCGCCGACCCCCAACGTATTGACCAAATGGTGGACAATATCGCACGGGCGGGATTCAACACCATTCTGTTCCAGATTCGCAGCGCCGGCGAAGCCTATTACACGCCGGGACTGGAACCGTGGGCGGCGCGGCTCACCGGCTCAACATGGAGCACGCTGGGGCAAGACCCCGGCTGGGACCCGCTGGCGCGTATGCTGGAAAAAGCGCACGCCGCCGGGCTGGAAGTGCACGCTTACGTCAACACCTATACTGCTTGGCTCCCCCCCGCCAACGCCGAGAGCGGCAAACGCTTCCCACCCGCCACCACGCCGCCACACATGTTCGACCGGCTGACATACAGTGCGTCACACGCCGAACATCCCGGCGAATTCGGGCTGGGCTGGACATGGCGACAGTATTCCGATGGTGATACACCTATGCCAGTGCAGTGGGGGCGGTATCTGTGGGCGAGTCCCGGCGTGGATGAAGTGCAGAATCACATTGTGGCAGTGGTGAAAGATATTGTCACCCGCTACGCTGTGGATGGCGTTCATCTCGACCACGCCCGATACGCGGGCAAAGAATATTCCTTCGACCCGCCCAGTGTTGCCGCCGCCGGTGCGGAAAAGACCGCCGAACGCGACCAATGGCAGCGCGATCGGGTGACATCGCTGGTGCGGCGGTTGTATCTTCAAACCAAAGCCATCCGCCCGGACGCGCTGGTGTCGGCGGCGGTCTGGCCCTATTATGTCGATAAATGGAACTGGGGTTTGAGCGAAGGGTTGAACGAATATTATCAGGACTCGAAAGGGTGGCTGGCGGCGGGCATCATTGACGCCATCATGCCGATGTTGTATGATGGCAAAGCCGATGATTTTGCGGTGTGGAAGACGCTGGCGGAAGATTTTCTGGCGGACAGCGCCAAGCGGCAGGTCATTCCGGGCATTGGGGGGGCATACAACGATTTCTCGGAAATCGCCCGCCGCATTGAGGCGGCACGGCAAGCCGGTGCGCCAGGGCACGCTATCTTCTCATATGAATCGCTCAACCAGCACGGCTATTGGGATGCGCTCGCCGCGGGACCGTATGCCGTCCCCGCCGTCCCCTCCATCCAAACAGTGAAAAAGTAATCATCGGGATTTATGCGCCATTAAAAAAGACAGGCATCAAATTCCACAAATTATCCGAATTCTTTCATACAAAGCCGTGAAATTCGATGCAGAATATATCAATGGTTGAACCCATGTATCATCCGGTAAACAAACATTTTTTGCGCCACCGAATAATCCTCACCATTGGTTTGCTGCTGCTCATCATCACCGGCGGCACGGCGGGCTATTGGCTCATTGAGGGTTGGACGGCACTGGACGCGCTGTATATGACCATCATCACCCTGACCACCGTCGGCTTCGGCGAGTTGTACCCCCTTTCGGCGGCGGGGCGGGCGTTCACCATCGCGCTGATTGTCGGCGGGCTGGGGATTTTCGGGTTCATCTCATCGACGCTGGTCAACTCGCTGGCGTCGGGAGAATTGCGCGAGCGATTCATTTCCGGGCGGAGGAAACGCATGCTGGAAAAATTACACCATCACGATATTGTTTGCGGCTTTGGCAGAATGGGACAGCACGTGTGCCGGGAACTGGCAGACCAAAACAAACAATTCGTCGTCATCGACACCGACCCCGACGCCGTCGCGTGCGCGGAAGAGCAGGGTTTCCTCGCCATCGTCGGCGATGCCACCACCGAAGAAACACTGGTGCAGGCGGGCATTCATCGCGCCCGCAGCCTATTCGCCGTCATCAATTCCGATGCCAGCAACGTCTTCACTGTGCTCACCGCGCGGGCGCTCGAACCCGATTTGGTCATCGTGGCGCGGGTGGATCAAAATGAGACTATTCCCAAACTGAAGCGCGCCGGGGCAAACGAAGTGATTGCGCCGTATATGCTCGGCGGGCGGCGGATGGTGCATTATGTGGAACAGCCCGGCGTGGTCGATTTTCTGGACGTGGTCATGCGCTCGTCCGAACTGGAATTGCGACTGGTGGAAATGGAACTCACCACCGATTCGCCACTGGTGGGCAAATCACTTCGGGAAGCCAACCTCCGCTCGCAGGTCGGGGTGAATGTCCTCTCCGTGCATGCCCCCGGCGAGCCGCCCACCACCACCATCCGGCTGGATGAGCCGCTGCAAATCGGCACCCATCTGATAATTTTGGGCACACCGGCGCAAATTGACGCGATGGCAGCCTTCGCCTCGCACATCCCCGCGAATCGGAGTGGACACATTGAACCGCACATCCATTGAGGCGTCCGCGCCCGGAAAAATCATCCTGTTCGGCGAACACTCGGTGGTGTACGGGCAGCCTGCCATCGCCGTGCCGGTCTCGCAGGTGCGGGCGCAGTGCCGGGTGGATGGCGGCACTGCGGGCGCGGGCGTTCTTTTGCTCGCCCCGGACATTGACCGGCGCGAATATCTTTCGGAAACGGGGGATAACGACCCGCTGGCGACCGTCATCCGTCACACCCTGACCGCGCTGGGGCTTGTTTCCCCGCCGGATGTGACAGTGACCGTCACATCCACCATCCCCATTGCGTGCGGCATGGGGAGCGGCGCGGCAATCTCCGCCGCCGTCATCCGCGCGTTGGGCGACTTTTTTCAACACCCCTTCGACCCGCAAACCGTATCGGACATCGCTTTTGAAGTGGAGAAAATTTACCACGGCACGCCATCGGGCATTGACAACACCGTGGTGGCGTTCGCCCAGCCCATCTTTTTCGTGAAGGGGCAGCCCATCGAACGGCTGACCGTCGGCGCACCGCTCACCTTCATCATCGGCGATACGGGCATCAAAAGTCCAACCTACAAAGTTGTGGGCAATTTGCGTGCCCGTCGGGAGAAAAATCCGGCGCATTATGACGCTGTTTTCACGCGGATGGGCGCGCTGGCACGGGCGGCGCGGGCGGCAATCGAACGCGGGGACAGGTTGGCGGCGGGGAAATTAATGGGGGAAAATCACGCCATTCTGCGCGAGCTGGGCATTTCGCACCCCAAGTTGGACGCGCTGGTTTCGGCGGCGATGGATGGAGGCGCGCTCGGCGCGAAACTTTCGGGTGCGGGCTGGGGGGGGAATATGATTGCGCTCACCGCGCCGGAAAATGCCGCCGCCATCCGTGCGGCGCTGAGTGCGGCGGGTGCGGTGCGGGTCATCGAAACAGTGGTGCGGTGACATTGACAATTGTGTTGTTTTGAGTATGATAGGGGCAAATCGGACCGGTGGCGGAATAGGCAGACGCAGAGGACTTAAAATCCTCTGTCCGCGAGGACGTGTGGGTTCGAGTCCCACCCGGTCCACCAAAATCCCATCCTTTGTGGTGGGATTTTTTATGGGGGGAAATCTGGTGGTCTCCCGCTTGGGTGTTGTTGCGAGATAGACATTGAATTCACCGCGAAGCCGCTAAGGTCACAAAGCAAAAAAGTGGGGAACAAGAAAAAACTTGGCTTGCTTTGCGACTTTGCGGTTCATTCCGGCGCGGTGACTACTTACAACACTCAACGGGGAGACGACCGGAAATCTACCCCTCTAAAAACGCCAGAATATCATCCGCCGATTGTGCCGGCAATTGGATGAAATAGCCGTGTCCCGCATCCGGGTAGCGGATGACCCGCGCGTGCGGAATCTGCCCGGCGATGATGTCGGTGTTGCCCGGCGGAACCAGCGCGTCTTTTGCGCCCGTTTGCAGCAAAACAGGCATCTTCAGTTCCGGCAAACGGTCGAAGGTGTCATGGGTGGCGATGATTGCGCCCAATTGCGCTTCATACGCGAAACGGGGCTGTTCGGGCTGTTCCAACTCGCGCTGAAGCCGCGCTTCCAGCATCTCCCGGTTGGCGGCGATGAATTCCGGCGGGTACATAATTTGCCACCCCCGCCGAATGTCCGCCGCGCGGTCGCCAGTGGTTTCCGCGGTGAGAATCTTCAGCGCCTCCGGCGGCGTGCGCACCACATGCTCGCCGCCCGCCACGGTGCAGCCCAGCACCAGTTTGCGCACGCGCGTCGGGTAATCCAGTGCGATGTGCTGGGCAATCATCCCCCCCATTGAAACGCCGTACACGTGCGCCCGGTCAATTTCCAGCGCGTCCAATAGCCCCACCGCATCGGCGGCGAACTGTTGCATGGTGTACGGGGCAGGCGGTTTGTCGCTCAACCCCGCCCCGCGATTATCGAACAAAACGACCCGATGACGGGCGGCGAGGCGTTCAATCTGTGCCTCCGACCAGTTCTGTAATGAACCACCCAACCCCATCACCATCAGCAGGGGTGTTCCTTCGCCAACTGTTTCAAAGTACAGAGATATATCATTCACTGTGGTAAAAGGCATACCGTCTCACTCCATTGTTTTTATGGGACGCAGATAGACGCTGAGAAACGCAGATTTCTATGTTTTACAGATTAATGCCACCGTTAAAACATTGTAGGAAAAAACAAAACTGAGGTATTAAGGTTGATTATCAGCGAAAATCTGCGTGCATCTGCGTCCGAAAAGATTTGTCAGTCAATCAGGGAACATTCTCAGAACACTTTTCTGGTATAATGGTATTGTATGCTACACTCAAAAAATGAGCAATTTATATTTTGCGGTTTACGCAATGCGTTATAAAATACTGCTGGTCAATTGAAACCAATTAATTTCACATCTGAAGGAGAGTTACTATGATGGCAAACAGCAATGGCGCTTCTGCCGGGATTACGTTCCAACTGACAGAAGAACAAAAGATGATCCAAAAGCTCGCCCGCGATTTTGCACGCAATGAAATCGCCCCGCACGCGGAACATTTCGACAAAACGCATGAGTACCCGTGGGACATTGTGAAAAAGGGTCAGGAATTGGGTCTGACCACCATCAATGTGCCGGAAGAATATGGCGGCTTGGGATTAAGTTTGTTCGAGGAAATGTTGGTTTCGGAAGAATTGGCGTGGGGATGTTCCGGCATCAGTCTGTGCATTACCATCAACAATTTGGCATCTCTGCCGCTGTTGGTTGCCGCCAACGAGGAACAAAAACAGGAATATTTCGGGCGGCTGGTGGATGGCAAGATGGCAGCATACGCCCTCACCGAACCTTCCGCCGGTTCCGACGTGCTGGGCATCCGCACCACTGCCCGCAAAGACGGCGACGACTATATTTTGAACGGGACGAAAACCTTCATCACCGGCGCAACCGTCGCCGACTGGTTCACCGTGTTCGCCTACACCAACCCCGAAGCGAAACACAAAGGTATGAGCGCCTTCATTGTTGACCGCAACCTGCCCGGCGTGAGCGTCAGCAAACCGTTCGACAAACTCGGTCAGCGCGCTTCCGACACGGCGGAAATCATTCTGGAAGATGTCCGCGTGCCCGCCAAAAATATGCTGGGCAAAGAAGGGGACGGCTTCATCATCGCCATGAAAGTGTTCGATAATTCGCGCCCCGGTGTTGCCGCCGCCGCCGTCGGGATTGCCCAACGGGCATTCGACGAAGCGATGCGGTATTCGCTGGAACGGAAAACAATGGGCAAAGAAATCTACAAGCATCAAGCCATCGGGCACATGCTGGCAGATATGGCAACCAATATCGAAGCCGCCCGTCTGCTCACGTGGCAAGCCGCCATTGCCGTTGATGAAGGGCATCCGAGCATCAAGCTGGCATCTATGGCGAAGTCTTTCGCGGCGGACAAAGGGATGCAACTCTGCACCGACGCGGTACAGATATTCGGCGGGTACGGGTTCATCACGGAATATCCCGTGGAAAAATTGATGCGCGACATGAAAATTATGCAGATTTACGAAGGGACGAGCCAAATTCAACGGTATGTCATCATCCGCGAATTGGCGCGCGAATACAGCTAAACTGTACCGGAATCACAACGGGGATTGGCGAAAACACCAATCCCCGTTTTTTTGTTCATTGCCACATTACGGTGCGGCGGCGGGCGCTAAAAAGTCTTGCACCACCCAACCTTCCGTGCCATCCGGGTGGCGAATGTACCACCAGATGTAATCTTCCCCGTTTTCATCCTCTTTGGGACCGCTCAACAGTTCCAGCACCACATCGGGATTCTCTTCCGCCAGCCCGACGCGGGCATTGTTCCGCCCCGGTCCGGCGCGCATACTCAGCCCCAGCCCATCCGTGCCGAACACTTTGGCATATTCCCCCACCACCAGCGAACCGGATGCCGCCGCGGGAGCAGTCGCGTCCGGCGTTGCCGCCGCATCGGCAGGCGTTGCCGTGTCGGTGGCGGATGTAGGTGTCGCTTCCACCAGCGCCGCCGTCGCCGTGAAAGTCGGCGTGATGACCGGCTCAACCAGTGGCGGCAGCACCTCCGGCGTGGGGGTGATGGCGCCTCGCCGACCCCAATTCAACGAGCCCCGCCCACCCCCTCCACACCCACCTCACCCTACCCACCCCCCCCAAAG
>CAZMXX010000153.1:0-1440 GCA_964570315.1 uncultured Anaerolineaceae bacterium
AAACTTTTTGTTTGGACGAGTTTTAGCCACTAATTTTCACGGATTTCACGAATTTCAGCCTAAAGTTTGTGAAAATTCGTGTTAATCCGTGGCTGGAAACAACACAACGTACAAGTTTCATTTACCTCATAATAGTTTTCATCAGTGTCATCAGACCAAGTAGAAATTTTCGCGGCATTTATTCCTCCCGCACACTTCATTCTCTCAAACGCTGTTTTGCAACCGAGTGTTGACTTCATCCAAATCGAAATATTCGGGGTCGAGTTCGCCGCCCAGCCATGCCAGCATATCTTCGCGTTCCGGGGCTTCGGGGTTGGCGAGCACCTCCAACAAATGGTCATACCCCCAGATGCCGCCGCAATCTTCGGGCGGGCAGGCGCGCTTGCCCTTGATGCAACGGGGGTACGTCACCCCTTCTTCCGGCGACAGAATTTTTTCCAGCAGGATGATATGTTCCCAGCCGTCCCCGAAATCATATTCGTATGTGAATTTATCTTTTTCAGCCTTCAGGATTTGATTTAATTTTGCGGACGATTCATCTTTCGTTGTCGGACCCCAATCATCATCGTACAGCGGATCCGGGATGCCATAAAATTCCCAGTCCGGGCGCTGCCCGACGACGAATTGGTGCAGATGCGCATCGTTCCAGCCCATCGCCACTTGAATCACCCGGTGCAACCGACTCAACTGAATATCTGCGGCAACCTGCACCCGCCGCCAGATGGGCGGTTTACTGTATTTCAGCGTAATTTTGAGCTGATAAATTTGCATCGGGGATTTTTCCCGTTTTCGTTTCACCATTTTCCCCTCCCAAAGACCGCCTGATAGCACTTGTAAAATGTGACACTGAAGTTATACCTGACACAAAAATTATTTCAAAATATAGTATGTGCCGCGTTTGTCGCCGATTTTCAACAATAGCCCTTTGTCCACCAAATCGACCAAATCGAGCCGCAGCGTTTCAGAGCTGACATCGGCGCACAATGCCTGATAATCGCGGTTGGTGATGCGTCCGTTCTCTTTGAGAAAGTTCATCGCTTTGAGCTGCCGCTCGTTCATATTGGTATCCCAGCGAATTTGCGGCGCGCGGTTGAGAATATTGTGCAGTTTAACGGTGAAAGAATACGGCGTGGCTTTGAATTCCGGCGGCGGATGTCCGAATTGCAGCATTTCTTCAATCATCCGGTCAATGCCCAGCCCCAATTCTTCAATATATCCCCACTCGAAAATCCCCGCCACCAACCGGGGATTGCGCGAAAAATGGTCTTCCACCAGATTGTCGAGCGTCATATAGCCGGGCAACCCGCCGGGGCTGATGACCTCCAGCCGGTCATCGTACATCCGAATTTCCACGCGCCGCCCTTTGAGGCGGTAATCGCGGTGGCAGAGGGCGTTCACCAGCGCTTCCCGCACGGCAAAACGGGGATATTCCGGCTGTTC
>CAZMXX010000153.1:1540-8556 GCA_964570315.1 uncultured Anaerolineaceae bacterium
CCGTCGGGGGTCATGGCGCCAATTTCAATCAGATGGTCTTCGATGCCGCCGGGCGGCGGCTTCCGCCCCCGACGAGCGCGCTGTTGCAGGTATTCATCGAGAATGTGCCGGTCGAATTCCAGCAGGCTCGTGCCGGGAACAGCGCTCACCTCGAAATCGCCGGTGCTTTTGGTTGCCGCCAGTTGGCGGATGGCTTCGCCGCCCAACGGCTGATTCTCGGTGCGATGGCGCACCAGCACCCGCCCGTCCACCAGCGCGTGCAATTCCACGCTGCGCGGCACGCGAATGGTGACCACCCAACCGCCGGCGACCTCTTCCTGCTGCCAGTCAATCACCACCGGCGGACGACACTGCGGCAACGCCTGCCGCAAAGCATTTTCCGCGTCATCCGGGGTGAGGCTGCCGTTGGGTCTGCCATCCAAACCGACACCCATCACCACTATGCCGCCATCGGCATTGGCAAACGCCACCAGCGTCTCTGCCAGCACGTCGGCATCAGCGTTGGGAAGGAAAGCAATGGTTTGATTCGGACGTTGTTTCAACAATGTATTGAGCATAGGTCTATTTTAACACAGGTTCCGGGCATGCAAAACTTCCGGGATTTAGAGATTCCATCGGTTTGTGTTACATTACCTGCAACAACGATATTGATGTGAAGGATGGTTATGGCAAGCACACCCCCGATGACGGTTCAGCAGGCGCAATCGTTGCTGAAAAAAATAGTGAACGCCAAAAATGGCGATGAATTGCAAAAAATTGTAGCCGACAATGTGATGTGGTGCGACGGCGTTTTTTTTGCAGAGCTGGAAGCTGTAATTGAAGAATATCAACAGCGCGGCGATACCGGCAGCGCGCAAAAGTTAAAAGCTCTGGGCGATTATATGGCACGGCTGCGATTTATGATTTGAGCGACGCCCGAATCCGCGCCAGTGCCCATTCGGCGTGGACTCGGATGAGCGGCTCCGCATCGCGCGAGGCTTTCTCCAACGCCGGAATGGCGGCGGGATTACCCCAATTCCTCAACGCAACCGCCACATTCCGCAACAACCCCCGTCGTTTAGTCCGTTTGATGGGACTGCCCCGAAATCTTTCCCGAAACGCTTCATCATCCAACGCCATCAAATCCAACAGCGGGGGCGCCATTCGGTTCAGCGGGGCGCGGAAAGCAGGGTCATCGGTGGGGATGGCAAATCGGCGATTGTACGGGCACACTTCCTGACAAATATCGCACCCGAAGATGCGGTTACCCAGTTTGGGGCGCAGATGCGGCGGGATTTCGCCCTTCAGCTCGATGGTCAGATATGAGATGCACAAATTGCTATCCAGCAGATAGGGTTCAACGAGCGCATCGGTGGGGCAGGCAGTCAGACAGCGGGTGCAATTGCCGCACGTGCCGCGCGGCGGCGGGTCATCGAACGGCAGGGAGAGGGCGAGAATGATTTCTCCCAGAAAAAGATATGAGCCGCGCGTGGGGTTGATGAGGCAGGTATTTTTGCCGATGAAGCCCAATCCACCCCGTGCCGCGAGGTCGCGCTCCAGCACGGGACCGGTATCGAAATAGGCGCGCCCGCTCACCGGCACATCCACTTGCGCGGCAATCCACGCCTGCAATTGGCGTAACTTCGGCGTGAGCAGGTCGTGATAATCGAGATGCCACGCATAGCTGGCGATGATACCGCGCGAAGGGTCGTTCAGGATTTCCGGCGGCAGATGAGTGGTGTGATAATTCGCCGCGACAACCACCACCGATTGCGCGTTAGGCACGGTGCGGGAGAGGTCGGCGCGGCGGGCGATGGCGTCGGGGCGGGCGAGATAGCCCATCTCGGCGTGGTATCCGGCGGCAACCCAGTCGGCATAATAGCGGGCATGGTCGCCGGGACGAGCGGGAATGATGGCAACATCCGAGAAACCCAACGACCGCGCATAGTTTTTTATTCGGAAAGCGATGTTTTTATGCAACATTTCTCAAACTCTAGATGGATATTTTACTTTTGTCAAACAGCGTATAAAATATGTGGAAGTTTGGTTGCAGAATTGAGGTGGTAGGCACAGTGCCGTCCTGCCGGAGCCGGAATGACTTCTATGTGGGGCACAGGCTTATCATGCCGCACAATTTTTTTTGGAGGAGAAAATATGGATTTTAGATATGATCTGCAACATGAGCGTGTTAAACATCTTGATTTGACGCAATTCACCCGGGTGGAAAGTGGAACCACCGTCGGCGAAACCATCAACAAGATGCGCTCGGAGAATCGAAACTGCGCCCTGGTGACGCAAGGCAATGAACTGGTGGGTATCTTTACCGACCGCGACGTGCTGCGCAAAGTGGTATCCGTGCCGGAAGCGTGGGAGAAACCCGTGGATGAGTTGATGACCACATCGCCCTTCACGGTGACGGAAGAAGATGAAGCCGAAACGGCAATTATGCTGATGAATGCCCGACGGTTTCGGAATGTTCCGGTGGTGGATGCCGAAGGCAATATTGCCGGGAATTTAACCCATTACGGACTGATTAAATATTTTGCAGACCAATTTCCCGAATCATTGTACAACCTACCCCCTGAACCCGGCAAAATCGATTCAGACCGGGTTGGTGGTTGATTTCAGAGGTGACAAAAAATGTCTGATATAAAACCTATTTATAAAGATGTAGATTCCGTCGTTATCCGCTTCGCGGGCGACTCCGGGGACGGGATGCAGTTGACCGGCACACAATTCAGCAGCACCTCCGCCGTGCTGGGGAACGACATCAGCACCTTCCCCGACTACCCTTCAGAAATCCGCGCCCCCGCCGGGACATTGGCAGGCGTGAGCGGTTTTCAGGTGAACTTTGCCAGCAAAGACATCCTCACCCCCGGCGATGCGCCGCAAGTGCTGGTGGCAATGAACCCCGCCGCCCTCAAAGCCGCGCTCCCCGATTTGGTTTCCAGCGGCACCATCATCGTCAACACCGATTCATTCACCGCCAGCAACCTGAAAAAAGCCGGGTACACCAGCAACCCGCTGGAAGATGGCACGCTCGACGGTTATACCGTTCACCGTGTGCCGCTCACTTCAATGAACCGCGAAGCGCTCAAAGACATTGAAGGGTTGACGAACAAAGAAATTGACCGTTGCCAGAACTTTTTTGCGCTCGGATTGACGTTCTGGATTTATGACCGCCGTTTGGACACATCCATCAAATGGATTGAGCAGAAATTCGCCAAAAAACCGCAAATTGTGGCGGCGAACAAAACCGCGCTGCACGCCGGGTTTCATTTCGGCGAAAACACCGAAGCCTTCCAAGTTCGCTACCGCATCAAACGCGCCCATCTGGAAGCCGGAACCTATCGCCGCATCACCGGCAACGAAGCCACCGCGCTCGGATTGCTGACCGCCGCCCAAAAAGCGGGCAAGACGCTTTTCTACGGCACATATCCCATCACCCCCGCCAGCGACATCCTGCACTTCCTTTCAACGTACAAAAATTTCGATGTCCGCACCTTCCAAGCGGAAGATGAAATCGCCGGTATCGGCTCGACCATTGGCGCAGCATTCGGCGGCGCACTGGCAGTCACCGGCACCAGCGGTCCCGGGCTCGCCCTCAAAACCGAAGCCGCCAACCTGGCACTCATGCTGGAACTCCCCATCGTCATTGTGAACGTCCAACGCGGAGGACCCAGCACCGGCATGCCCACCAAAACCGAACAATCGGACTTGCTGCAAGCGATGTACGGGCGCAACGGCGAAAGCCCCATCCCCATCATCGCCGCGCAAAGCTCCTCCGATTGCTACGATGCCGCCATCGAAGCCTGCCGTATCGCCCTGCGCATCATGTCGCCGGTCATCATGTTGTCCGATGGCTATTTGGGCAACGGCGCCGAACCGTGGCGCATCCCCGACGTGGACAGCATCCCGCCCATTGTGGTGAAACACCCCACCGAACCCAACGGCGAAAACGGCAAATTCCTGCCCTACAAACGCGACCCCGAAACGATGGCGCGCCCGTGGGCAATTCCCGGCACGCCGGGTTTGGAACATCGTCTGGGCGGCTTGGGGAAACAACCGGAAACGGGCAACGTCTCCTATGACCCGAATGACAATCAACAAATGGTGAACGAGCGCGCGGAAAAAGTGGCGCGGCTGGCGAACTGGCTGCCGGAGCAGGAAGTCTACGGGCAGGAAAGCGGCGATTTGCTGGTCATCAGCTGGGGGAGCACCTTTGGCGCAACCCGTTCCGCCGTTCAGGCAGCCATTGCGGATGGCAAAAATGTTGCTCACGCGCATGTGCGCTACATCAACCCCTTCCCGCGCAATCTGGGAAGCATCATCGGCAATTTCAAGCGCATTCTGGTTCCTGAAATGAACATGGGGCAATTGGTTGTTCTGCTCCGCGCCCACTATGGCACGCATGAATTCATTCAGATGAACAAAGTTACAGGACGCCCGTTCACCATCAAAGAAATCCGCGAAAAAATCGACTCCCTGCTGGCTCAAGGCTAATCACCGAGTTTGGAGAGCATAAAAATGACAGAATTAAAATTAACCCGAAAAGATTTTGTGTCTGACCAGATGGTGCGCTGGTGTCCCGGTTGTGGCGACTATGCCATTCTGGCGCAGATGCAACGCATTTTGCCCGAACTGGGCATCCCCAAAGAGGACGTGGTATTCATCTCCGGCATCGGTTGTTCGAGCCGTTTCCCGTATTATATGGACACCTATGGCATCCACAGCATTCACGGGCGCGCGCCGACCCTCGCTTCCGGGCTGAAACTGACCAACCCCAACCTTCAGGTATGGGTCATCACCGGCGACGGCGACGGATTGTCCATCGGCGGGAACCACCTGATTCACACCCTGCGCCGCAATATTGATTTGAACATCATCCTGTTCAACAATCGCATTTACGGCTTGACGAAAGGGCAATATTCGCCCACTTCTCTGCCCGGCACAAAATCAAAATCGTCGCCGATGGGCTCCATCGACCCCGCCTTCAACCCCATTGCCGTGGCAATCGGCTCCGGCGCAACCTTCATTGCCCGCACCGCCGCCACCGACGTGAAACATATGGCGGAAATGTTCCGCCGCGCCGCCGCCCACAAAGGAACATCGTTCATTGAGGTGTATCAGAACTGCATCATCTTCAACGACGGCACGTGGTCATTCGCCACCGACCCCAAAACCAAACACGACCACATCATCTATCTGGAAGACGGCAAACCGCTCATCTTCGGCAAAAACAAAGACAAAGGCATTCGCCTGAACGGCATCACCCCGGAAATTGTGTCGCTGGACGAGGTGGACGAAAGCGAATTGCTGGTGCATCAAGAATCCACCGAAAACGGCAGTCTGGCATACTTCCTGAGCCAAATGCATCATGAAAACGGTATGCCGGAACCGATGGGAATTTTCCGCAATGTTGACCACCCCGTGTACGAGCAGCAGGTTATCGCGCAAATTCAAACCGCCATTGAGCAAAAAGGAAAGGGAGATTTGCAAAAATTACTCTTCCAAGCCGACACATGGACGGTTGCGGAAGATGCCGATGACCACAAAGACGATAACGTCCAGCAATCTCGCGGGGGGTTTGCCCCTCCCGGTGGCGTTGATGAAGAATACGTGGGCGTGATGTTCCGCGATGAGGCAACATCCGCGCCTTTCTCCATCACCGACCCCCTGTCGGCGCTGAACCCTCGCAAACCGCTGATTGCGTCGCAGAACATCACTGTGGCGGAAGCCGTGAAAAAGCTGCAAGATTTGGATGTGGGGCTGCTGGCACTGGTGGATGATGACGGCAAACTCACTGGGGTTTTCACCGAAGGGGACGTATTGCGGAAAATTGCCGGCAATATCACCGAAGTCGGTTCCGCGCCGGTGAAAGACTTTATGACCACCAACGTCACATCGTTGCAGGCACACGACACGCTCGCCAACGCCATTTACCTGATGTCCATTCATCGTTTCCGCCACATTTTGCTGGTGGATGATGACGGCAAACCCAGCGGGGTGCTGTCATCACGGCGAGTGGCACAGTATATTCAAGAAAATTTCGCCACGGAAAATTAAGGATTATCGCCCGCAGGGGCGCGGCATACCGTGCCCCTGCAACGCCACCGAAAACGGTTGTTTTTCGTCAAAATCAGGGGAAAATTTGTAGGGGCGGCTCGCGAGCCGCCCCTACGACGCAAAAGCATGGAAAATATCAAAATTTACTTTGCAACAGCCGCCGCCCCTGCAAACGGCGATTTTTGACAATTACGGCAGGCAGGTGTATCATAGCGCCCGTCCGATGGGGCATCGTCTAATGGTAGGACAGCAGACTCTGGATCTGTCGGTCGGGGTTCGAGTCCCTGTGCCCCAGCCATTAAAAAAGAGTAGCGCGGTGTGCGCTGCTCTTTTCTTTTTTGGAAAGACGCCCCCTTACGTCCGCAACGCCTCCCGCACTTTTTTCAACAATCCCTCAATGGCAAACGGCTTTTGAAGAAAGGTTGCGTCGGCGGGGAGCGCGCCCCGTTTGTCCACAATATCATCCGTGTAGCCCGACATAAACAGCACCCGCATATTGAGATTCGCGGGGGCGAGTTTCCGGTACACGTCCACCCCGCTCATCTGCGGCATCACCACATCGGTCAACAAAAGATGAATGCCCCCCAAATGCTCGCCCGCCAGCGCCAGAGCCTGAAGCGGCGTTTCCGCTTCGAGCACCCGATAGCCATACGCGCGGAGGGTTTCCACCACCAGCCCCCGCACATCCGCCTGGTCTTCCACCACTAAAATCGTTTCGCTGCCGTAGAATGATTGCGTCTCGGATGCGGCAGACGCATCAAGGGAGAGAGGCTTGTTCGCCACCGGAAAATATACTTTGATAGTTGTCCCCCGCCCTTTGTCGCTATAAACCCAGATGTTGCCGCCATGCTGTTTCACAATCCCGAAAACAGTTGCCAGCCCCAAACCGGTTCCTTCCCCCCGTTTTTTGGTGGTGAAAAACGGCTCGAAGACACGCTGGCGGGTATCCATATCCATGCCGATGCCGGTAT
>CAZMXX010000154.1:0-8550 GCA_964570315.1 uncultured Anaerolineaceae bacterium
CGCAGCAGTTCCTGCAACCGCAAGGCGCTGAAAACGGTGTCGCGCCGCCCGGCATGGGCAACCACCAACCAGCGATCGACGATGTCTTCCGGGAATAAATCGTTGGGATAGGCAACGTCCAATAACACCAGTGTGTACGCTTTCTTTTGCCGGTTGTACCAGCTCTCGTAATCACTGCGTGGACGCAAACGCCCCATTGCGTAATCAAGTGGTGAAAGCATGATGTCATGCCAGCTGCCGGCGTCGGTGTTAAGGTTACTGACCAAATCATACAAAGTTGGGGTTTCCTTACCGGTCAGCGTCATCAATCCCGAAGCGCCGAAGCAGAACTCGCCGACCAGTACCGGCAAGCCGGTTCGGTTGCGAAACCGGCGAGCGGCATGCAATGCCAAGGTGGTTTTCCCTACCCCGCCGCCGCTGCCGGCAAGGGACACCAGCGCCACGGTGCGCGGCGCGAACCCCTGTTTGCTGCCTCCTTTTTTGGCGGCTTGCAGCACCATCTTCAGATGACCTTCCGGGTCTTCCATGAAGCGCTCACTGGTGACGTGTGCCACGCTGGTTGCCGCCAGGATGACCGCCAATTCGTCACGAGTTGTGGTCCCTGCTTGTAAATTGGAAATATCTATGATTGCCAAATGACATGCGCTCACATTACGCCGCACACCATCGGTCGTTATCGCCTCTTGAACATTGATGTCCGGTTGATCGTAAAGCCACGCCAGCGCTTTCTCGTTTTTGCTGGCAATGAGAATTGTTGCTTTCAATATTTTCCCTCCTCTTCTTGAAAATAACGATCTGCTGCCATGCTTATGTGGTGACGACCAGCCATCCCAGCCATCCCAGCGCATATACCCACACCACCGGTATCCCCCGCCGCCGGTAATCTTCCCGTGACGGCAATGGCAGATTGCCGGTCAGCGCCATTGCGCCGACTGTCGCCACCCGTTCAATCAGCCGGTGCCGGTATTTGTAAACCAATACCGGTATTGACACCACCAGTGCTACCACAACTTGTGCCCACGCCAACGACAACATCGGATAAAAGCCGAACAATCCCATCAGCACCTTTGCGTCTCCGCCGCCGTAAAACCTCAATTTCCACAAGAGGAATGCAACACTCCACGTGATGAGTAGTCCGATGATGTCCCCCTCCACCCACAACTGGTAAACAACCGCGCCACCCATCACCGGCAGCGTCAACCATGGGGGCACACGGTGCGCTCGCAGGTCTATCACTGCAGCAGCGAGCATAAAAAGCGAGATAAAAAGCATACGATATGAAATGACGGACAAGGTTTATGCTCCTAATCGTTCAAATGTCCCGGTTTCCAATCGACAATCCAGCTCACGGTGTTGGAACTGATCCCGCTCGGGGAATAAACGGCAACCGCATACCATGTGCCGGTCTGGCTGACGCCGAAATACGTGCTTCCGGCTGTGGCAGGGTCAAGGATGAAATTTCCGGCGCGGTCGGTTAACACCGAATACGTATAAATGTAGCCGTCCGGCGCTTGCACCTGAACCGTAATGAGCCGGTTCGCTATGCCCCCACCCTGCAACAGCCCGTGCAGAGTTTGCGCCGGCTGCCCCACATCGGGCGCGCGCAACACCAAAAACGAATAATCCTGTGTCAATGATAAACTGCCTGGCTGCGGTGTTGCGGTTGGGGTTGGCGTAGCGGTCGTGGTCGGGGTGTGGGTTGGCGAAGGCGTTGCCGTTGCAGTCGCCGTAGCGGTGGAGGTTGGGGTGTACGTTGGCAATGGCGTCGGCGTGTGGGTTGGCGTAGGGGTGACGGTGGCAACAATGAAGTCCACCGCATATACGCCGGTCGTCCATGTTGTCCAGTGATACGCCGGACGCCCTCTCCCCCACGCGACACTGTACGTTCCACCGGCGGGCACCGGCGTCACCCCCACAACAACCATACTCAAATTCGTGTTGATAAATGCCCCGTTTTCGGGCTGAGCAGGATCAATCGCGCCACCGATGAGAGAAGCGCGATTGCTGACGCAAGTGTTTGTTCCGGTCAATGCGACACTGTTGCCACCGGCCGTGCATATCCGCCACAGCGCCACCGGCGTCCCCTGCGGATTCTTGACCGACACGTTGATGACCGGTAAATCGATGTAAGTTACCCAAATTGCCCACGCTTCGCCGGTCGGGTTGTCATGGTCATTTGAAACCTGTATTGCCAAGAGATTGTCACCACCGGGCGTGACCAATGTGGTGATATCTACCGTTGGGATATACGCTTCATCATCATAGGCGACGCGCGTACCATTGACGTACCACACACTCTTGTTGTCGGACCACATGTACAGGTAAACCCTATCCAACGCCTTGCCGGGGGGGACGGGGATTTGAAATTTACGGCGATAGGCAAACGTATTTGTTCTGCCACCACAAGCGCTGCTTTCGCACATCACCTGTGCGCCCGGCGGCACCGACGTCAGCCACCCCGCTGCATTCCATGTATTCAATGCCCCCGCCCCGGCGTTGACGGCAGTTGTCCATGTGCTGTCATCAAAAGAGAGCGTGCTGTTCCAACCTATGCCAATGAGGGCTTCCGGCACAATTTGCAGTTGGCTGTCCCGCGCATGCCAGGTCGTGTAAGCGTTGTAGGCGACCCACTTCACTTTTGTGACGCCGCCGTCTCCCGAAGCGGCAATCAAGACGCCGCCCGGTGGCTGAGCGAAAATTGTCGCGCTTTCCAGTACCGCAAAAAGCAGTATTGTCACGCCGAGCACTTTTCCTGCATAGCGCCGTTTGCCGCTCACTGTACTTTCTCCAAGGTCATAATGTAATAGTCGACGTTATCAAACTGATCGTGCCAAGTCGGTTGAATGCCGATCACGCCCCCTTCCGGCAAGAGCGGAATGGTGATAGCACGCACCCCCGTGCCCGAACTGTCCTGTATCCACTCGAAGGTACTGCACGTTTCATCATTGCAGTATCCCCAGTTCAACACCATCCCGTCTTTCAAGCCGGTCACGGTGATTTTGATCTGTCCGGTGTCCCCGGCAGGCACACCCAGATGCCAGAAATCGGCGTCGGGATAGGGCGCAAACAGGGTATCGTCGCGGTGTATCCACCCGATACAGGTGGTCGGATATTCGATGGTGTCCGGCATTTCCTGTGACACCACGTCGTTGCCGCCGTCGGTGGCATATTGCCGGTCGCCGTCCCAGTCAATGTTCTCACCAAAACAAAGCGGGTACGGATACGGTGATGGGGTCGGTGTGGGCATATTGGACACCAACGGCAAGAAAACGTGATAGTTGAACACACCCGTTCCACCCTGCGCCTGCACAATCGCACCAAATAGCGCCGTCCACGACAACAGTAATAGGCGTACGAATCTATGAGCACGCATTTTTTCGCTCCTCCTGCGTTCCCGGTGCATGCCAGCGTCCGCAGACCTCAAATTCACTGTGTCGCCCGCAAACATAATAATCCACGTGTGCCAATGCTTTGCCGGCGTGTTCTTCAAGCGTTCGCTCAAACAATACGTGATAATAATTTGGGACGTAGCCGTTGGTCTGCCCCATTTGCAAATAAACCGGCAGGTTCGTGGACATTGCCTCGCTCCGACTGACTTCGACCCACCCCGCTACCCGCAAACGATGAAGTGCGGCTTCGTCCGTATCCCCCGGCACCGCAATGGCAACCGGTTCGTTCAGACGATTGATTTGTTGGAAGTAGCGATACAATATCGGCATAGCCACTCAATTCCCCTTTTGAAAATCCACTTGGTTAACGCAATGTCCGGGCATATAGCAATCAACCGTATCGAAATACACCGCTTGACTGCTGTCATCCACCACCTGCACGCGATACTGTCCCGGTCCCAGAATGAATTCATACCAACCGTTGTCTCCGGTGCGGGTCAGCATATGCCCGCCATCCCACGCCACCTCGACTTCCGTACCCGCTTTCCCCGCACCATACACATTGCGCACAAAGCCGAACACCCGTCCGTGCCAACCCGGCGCGCGGTCTTCAGGCAGCAGTTCGGCGTGTGTCACCCGATACGCCCCGCTACCGACGACTTGCAATGTATCACCGGCAGTGATAAATGGTGGTGGCGGCAATTTCGGATCGCACGTGCCATCGCCGCTGATGTACACTTCATCACCATTGCCGACCATAATATTCATCGGCTCGCCCATATAACGCACCTCGTAATGAATATGCGGCCCGGTGCTGTTGCCGGTATTGCCCGTCAATCCGATGATCTGCCCCTTACTGATACGCTCACCTTCTTTGACTTGAATCTTCTCCAGATGTCCGTAATAGGTGGTGTAATCACCGTTTTGCAGGATAATCAGATTGCCGTAGCCTTCATCATTCCAACCGGCGAATTTTACTTCCCCCTCAATGGTGGCCACCGCCGGTGTATTCTGGGGAACAGCGATATCCACCCCGGCATGTTCCGTCCCGAATCTCGCCAAGTAATCCGGGTCACTGAAGTCGGCGGTTATCTCCCCGGCGACGGGTAAATCCACCGGTGTACATGGTCCGGCATTCAAACGACCGAAAACCCAATCCCATGCAATATCTTGCCCGTATGGTAATTGCGGGATGGTTGTCGTAACCAGGAAAACAAATAGAACAATGAATCCACACGCGACTGTTGCTGAGACACCCAGTACAATGACAAACAATTTGGCGGGGTTGAAAAACAAGTTGCTCATATTCGGGAATTTTTAAGCCTGCATACGTCGCCGTTCCTCCGGATTGGTGGTGAACCGCGCCATCAAGTCCGGCACAACCGGCACGTAAATCGGGATGCGGTGTCCTTTCGTTACCAGCAGCGCCTCGCCGGGCGCCTGTACTTTGATTTCATCTGCCTCCAACTCGTTCAATTCAAATAACTGCGCCGCCGCTATTGCCGAAGCGGATTTCTGGCGAAAGATGACGGTCACGCCGGCGGTATCGCGGATAACCGCCGCCCCGGCCGACGCCGACAAGTCGCTGACGTGCTGGGTGGCCAGGTGCAGCGCGGCATACCGTTTGCGAAAGCGACGGGCAATGTTTTCCAGATCCGTGGCGGCACGTTCGTTTTTCAGCCAGTTCCACGCTTCATCAATGACAATCCAGGTCGGGGTGATGTCAGTCAGTACGTGTTGCCAGATGAAGCCGATAATCTGCCGCAGGCGCAGCGCTTTCATATTCGGGTCACGCACGCTTTTCAACCCGAACACGACCAATGTATTTTGCGGGTCGATGGTAGTTTGCACGTTGAAGGCATAACTATACAGCCCGACGGCATATTGTTTGATGCGGTCAGCGATGCTGTTGGCAGCTTCCTTGCGTTCGGAAATCAAAACGGCATATAAATCGGACAAGCGCGGCATCGGTTTGGTCCACGTTTCCGGTTTATCTTGCAAAATCTCCGCGTCCGCCATAATGCGCACCCAGGCGTCCATCACTTCGTTCTTTTCCAGCGGTGACAATCCGGAGGCGGCCAACTCCAGCCACCCCAGCAGGTCTTCCAGTCCTTCGATGAACCCGTTGTCGCTGCGCGGATTGATACCGATGACGTTCAGCTTGTTTTCCGTATGCTTTTCCAGCCCGAAATCGAGATACACACCGCCCAGTACGTCGGCAACGGTATCGAATTCGCCTTCAAGGTCAATACAAAACGTGCGCCCGCCCAGCAGCGTGAACCATGTGATTCTGTTTTTGAGGAACATGGATTTTCCGGAGCCCATCTCGCCCAAAATGATGGTATTGGGGTTGCCTTCGGCAAAATCATTGGCGATGACCCACGCCCCGGTGAAACGGTCGATGCCATATGGTGCGCCGTTCGGTTCAACCAGCGTGCTGTGCACGAAGGGGAACATCTGCCCCAGCGCCGGCACATCCACATTACGCCAGTTGCCGAGAGTGTTGATGCCCAGCGGCAGCAGCGAATGCAGTCCGGCTTCTTCGCGGAAGATGGCTTGGTGGGCGCGGATTTCCGCATGATTGAACAGTTCTTCCAGACGTTTGGAATATTCTTCCAATTCTTTCTCGTTAACAGCGAACAGTCCGATTGTCCAAAAGAGCTTTACCGGCGGTGTCTTTTTGATTTGAATTTCTGCCGCCTGCTGTTCGGCGGAAGCGACCCTGTCCATCTCATCGTAATCGGCTATTTGCCCCCGTTTGTTACGCATAATTTGCCGCGATTGCAGATTGGTGCGCTGTTGTTTGAGCGCCTGGCGCACCTCCGCCATGTCCATCGGTACCGCCAGTTGGCTGATTTGTATACGTGCCGGAAAGTCGTACAAGTCTGCCAAGAGACCGTACATCAAGGTGCGCGGCAGGTCTTCTACCCACCAGGTACGGGAAAAGAATTCGCCAACCACCTCGATGTATTTGGGATGGATGTGCATTGCCGACGGCGCGATGCGGTCTTTCAGGTATCGCGCCCCGGCTGCCAGTTCGGTTAGCGCGGTGTCTGTTTCCGGTGTCGGCGGCAGTTCGTTTTGTCCGAATATTTTGGCAAAAATGCTCATGCTGCTTTCGCGCTGTCCGGTTTGTTGATGTAATTATTGTTCACCCAGTCTTCAATATCGCTTTGACGGAAACGTATTTCCCGCCCCACCCGGATAGCCGGGATTTCGCCGGCATTAATCAAGTTTTTCAGCTTGGCATACGATATGCGCAAATAGCGGGTGACTTCTTCGGACGTCATCATTGGCGCCCCCAGTGTGTTTTTGTTGGGGGAGTGTTGGCTCATAATAATCCTCCTATCGTTGGCGTAGTAATAATCAGCGAAGCTATCCGCTCTTTCGGTGATAGCCACAATGCCGGTAAACTGGGATGGTAGAAGGCGTAAAGCAAATCAATGATTTCATCGTTCGTCAGGCGTTTGGCTTCAACACCGAGTTGGCTCAAGCTCTGTACGACAATTCGGGTGCGATCGTCCAGTACTTGCAAGGCTTCATCATATAAACCCTTGGTGACAACTTTGCCCTGAATCTGGTGCGGGATGGCGATGTGGTATACCGGAATTTGCGGATTGGACAGCTTTGAAACCTGCTGCATGAAGTTCAGTTGGGCTTGCAGCAACTCTGCCCGCGGTCGGTTTTTGGTCTGTTGCCAGTAGTGAACTTTTTCCGTCCCATTATCAAGAAACATCTCCAATTCTTGCCGTTTCCGACCGATAATTACCTGTCGCGGGAAACGCCAGGTGCGCAGTACCTCAGTATAACGGGCGATGAAACTGTCGCGTTCCGCCAACGCCATCCGGGTGATGTCTACCGCCCCCACCCGGACGATAGCAGTGACAATGGTTACCGGCAGCTTATTGACGGTGATGCGCACCAGCGCGGCATTGTCTTGCACGGCGCTGACGGGAATGTGCCTCTGGGTCGGGGGGATAGGAGTGCCGCCGACGGCAGCAGGATCGCCGTTCTTTTTCCCGAAAAGTCCAAACATCAGTACCCCCGCCGCAACCAGTATTGGATATCACGCCAACCGCCGCCATACGCTACGTAATAGAATGCAGTGCCGATGATAAACAACATCAGCAAGTTAACGGCGGCAATAACCAGTGAGACCGGGATTGATTCCTCGTGACGCAGTTCAAACGAAATGATTTTGGACTTCGGATTCAGTTGGTCTGCCGTCACCGACTCGTAAATGAATTGGACGTTTTCCTCTTCTTTATTCCAGACCCGGGTGCGCGGCGAACGCAGGTAGCGCAGAATATTGATGATGTGCCCATCCACATAGTGCCCGTTGATTTTCATAAATGCCAGCGCCAGTGCGCCCATCAAGAAGAACGCACCGACAATCAGGCGGATGGCGACGCCGCCCGGCACAGTCACCGCAGCCAGGAAGCCGGCCGCCAGTCCCGTGCCAAGATAGATAAATTGGCGAATACCGATGCCGTAAATACGAGTATTGGTTTCAATAGGTCGAGGAATGATAATTTTCATATTATTTGATCCAGTTTTTCATACGCGATAGTTCATTATCGCCCAGACCGGCCTGTTTGCCATAGATGTCGAGCACGTTGCGGGCTTCCTGCAATATGGTATCTCGTGCCTGCGTCGCGTCCAGATTGCCGATCGCACCATAAAATCCTTCGGCGGCGTTATTGCCCGCGCCGGGCGTTCGCGCCGCGGAGCGCAGGTGATGGTACAACAACGCCATCGGGGTGTGTCCCTTTTCACCCAGTCCGAGCAGGTCGCTGATTTGCTGCCCACGGTCGAAGTCCCACAATTGGGGCGTATCTTTCGGTTGGGGAATACCGGGCGTAGTGTCGGGACGGAAAGCGCGGGCGGTTTGCCGTCCGAGATGCCCGCCTGCCGACAAACGGCTCTCAATGCGCCCGGCAATGAAGCGGTCGGTTGCCCCGGCGCCGGTATACCCCGCTTGCTGCGCCATCGACGCCAGGCTTTGCCCGCTCTGTCTGGCTTTATCCACCGATTGCCGCGCCTCGGCTGCGGCGCGGTGAATCGTCGTCGGTTGCACCCGTTTATATTGGGCGGACGCCAATCGTTCCCCGCGCCCCCAATCGCGCTCGAATGCCTGCTGCGCAGGGGAGCGGGGTGGCGC
>CAZMXX010000155.1:0-8541 GCA_964570315.1 uncultured Anaerolineaceae bacterium
CCGACACCCCGACGCTGGTCTTCACCCCCACGCCGCCCGCCACCAACACCCCGGTCATCACCTCCGAGCCGCCGGAACAATCGGCGGTGGCGACCCCCGCTGAGGCGTACACATTTTTGGCGGAGCCGTACACGGTGGTGAATGTTGCCCGCGACGATGTGTTGAATATGCGTGCCGGTCCCGGCGTGGAATTTTCGGTGGTGGGCACGCTCCCCTATTATGCCGAAGGGGTTCAGCTCGCCGATACGGCGGTGACGGCAGACGGTTCGCCGTGGGTTCCGGTGAAATATCTCGGAGCGGCAGGCTGGGTGAATCGCAATTATTTGACCCGGCAGGCGGGATACGTGGATGAACGGGTCGCCGCCCGCGCCGCGGAAATCATCTTCGCCATAAAAAACAAAGATATGGCGACACTGGCGACGCTGGTGCATCCGAAAAAAGGGGTGCGCTTTTCGCCCTATACCTATGTGGATGTTGCCAATGATGCGGTTTTCAGCGCGGCGGAACTGCCCACAGCGATGGAAAATCCCACCGCGTATATTTGGGGCGCGTTTGACGGTTCCGGCGAACCCATCAACATGACCTTTGCCGAATATTGGCAGCGATTTGTGTACGATGCCAACTTTGCCCAGCCGGATGTCATCGGTTTCAACCAAACGGTGGGGCGCGGCAACACCATCAACAACATCACCGAGGTGTATCCCGGCGCGGTGGTGGTGGAATACCATTTCACCGGCTTCGACCCGAAACTTGAGGGGCTGGACTGGCGCAGTTTGCGGCTGGTGCTGGAACCGCTGGACGGTGAATGGGTGCTGGTGGGCATCGTTCATGATGAATGGACAATTTAGCCTTTCGGACTCAAGATTTCCCCGCCATTGCCGATAATATCCATAGAATTATTGGTGATGTGGGGGACGCGCGTGCAAACAAAACAACTCTCCGCAACCGAATATTATCAGACTATTTTAAATACAGTCAATGAAGGACTGATAGTCATTGACCGCTCAAACAGTGTCACTTTCGCCAACCGGGCAGCAATTGAAATGCTGGGTTATCGGGTGGAAGCATTTTTGGGGCGGCAGGCGCACCGGCTGTGGCATCATTCTTATGTGGATGGCGCAGCTTTTCCATTGAATGCATGTCCCATTCACCGTGCCTGCCTAAACGGCGAGCCGTGGGAGGGGACGGATGTTTTCTGGCGCAGCGACGGCACGGCGATGACGGTGGAAATCTCCGCCGCACCGATGCAGCACAATGGTTCCAACAGCGCGCTGGTGGTGCGCTTCCGCGATATTTCCGCGCGGGTGAAACTTCAGGATGAATTGAGAACCAGCGAAACGGCATTTGAATCGCTCTTTAATAATTTGCCGGTGGGCGTCTATCGTACCTCCGTTGATGGCAAAATTTTGATGGCGAACTCGGCGTTGCTGGACATGCTGGGCTATGAGTCGCTGGCAGAATTGGCGACGGTGAATCTGGAAACGGCGAATATCATGGGCTACTCCCGCACGGAATTTCGGGCGCGCATCATGCGCGATGGCGAAATTGTGGGGCTGGAATCGGCGTGGCGGCGCAAAGACGGCACACCGGTATATCTGCGGGAGAGTGTCCGCGCGGTGAAGGACAGCCGGGGGAACATCGTCTGTTTTGAGGGGGTGCTGGAAGATGTCACCCGCCAAAGGGAGGACGCGCTGCGCCTTAAGCGGGAGGAAGCGCGTTTTCGGGCAATCAGCCAAACCGCTTCCGATGCCATCATCATGGCGGGGGCGGAAAATACCGTTGTCTTTTGGAATAATGCCGCCGAGAGGATGTTCGGTTATACGGCGGATGAAATTTTAGCGCAGCCGCTCGCTATAATCATCCCGGAACGCTTCAAGGCGCAGCATCATGCACGTTTCATGGCAGTTTCCAACGGCGACCCCGGCAACATCATCGGCAAAGCGGTTGAAGTGGTGGCGCGGCGCAAAGACGGCACGGAACTCCCGGTAGAGCTTTCGTTGGCAAAATGGACATCTGGGGACGAAGTTTTCTTCATCGGCATCCTGCGCGATATTTCCCACCGCAAAGAGCTGGAAAAGGTGCGGCGGCAATATGAATTCATCGTCAATACGTCAAACCAGATGATGACCTTCATTGACGCCGAACACCGCTTCACCGCCGTGAGCGATGCGTACTGTCGCGCGCACCGGAAATCGCGCGAGGCGTTGGTGGGGAAATCGCTGGCGGAAGTGTGGGGCGATGAGGCGTACCGCACCGGCATCAAACCGAATTTAGACCGCGCCTTTGCCGGGCAGATGTTCCATTTTCACGGGTGGGTGAATTTGGCGGCATACGGGCGACGCTATGTGAAGGTCACGTATTCCCCCTACCGCAATCACCGCAATGAGGTGTCGCATGTGGTGGTGGTGACTCAGGATTTAACCGATTTCAAACAGACGCAGGATGCGCTGGAGCGCAACATCCGCGAAACGGAATTGGCATACCGGCAGGCAACCGCCTTCGCCGAATCACTGCAAAAAGAGGTGGTGGAGCGCAAGCGCATGGAGCAGACGCTGGCGCAGTTGCTCAATCAGACCAACCAATTGTTGACCTCCATTCCGTTGATTTTGGTGGGCATTCAGGCGGATGGAACTATATCGCATTGGAATGAACCGGCGGAGCAGGCATTCGGGTTGAGTGAGTCGGCGGTGGTGGGGAAAGCATTTTGTGAATGTGCGATTGCATGGCGGTGGCAGCGCATCGAGTCTGCCATTAATGTGAGCAAATCGAACCAGCAGGCATTGAAGCTGGAAGAGGTGGAATATGTCCGCCCCTCCGGTGAACAAGGGTTGCTGAACATCACCCTCAGCCCGTTCCGCAACGATATATCGGCGGAAGTGGGCGTGCTGTTGCTGGCGGATGACATCACGGAACATCGGGAGGCGCTGGAAGCGCAGCGCATGCTGGAAACCGTGGTGCAACAAGCGGATGAAAGTGTGGTCGTCACCGACACCAACGGAGGCATCCAATATGTGAATCCGGCTTTTGAGCGCATCACCGGCTATACCGCCGCCGAAGTGATGGGCAAAACGCCCCGCATTCTGAATAGCGGGCGGCAGAGCGAGGCGCTGTACCGCGAATTGTGGGCAACCATCACCGCCGGGAAAGTGTGGCGCGGGCGATTGGTCAATAAACGGAAAGACGGCTCGCTGTACACCGAGGATGCATCCATCAGCCCCATTTTTGATGAACACAAAAACATCATCGGTTTTGTGGGGGTGAAGCATGATGTTTCGTGGGAGTTGCAACTGGAAGCGCAGCGCAATCAGGCGCAGAAAATGGAAGCCATCGGGCAGTTGGCGGCGGGCATTGCCCATGAAATCAACACCCCCACCCAATTCATCGGCGACAATATTGGATTTTTGCAAACGGCTTTTCAACGACTGAACCGGATTATCGACACCTATCAATCATTGGTGAACGCGGTGGAAACGATGCCGGATGTCGCCGATACGGTGCGGAATATCCGTGAGACTGAAAAATCTATGAAACTCGCCTTTTTGCTGGATGAAATACCCTACGCCATTGAAGAAGCGGAGGAGGGCATTGAACGGGTGGCGAATATCGTCAATGCCATGAAAGATTTTTCGCACCCCAATGTGCATGAAAAAACCCCCACTGACCTCAACCGCATCATTCAAAGCACCATCACCGTCTCGCGCAATGAATGGAAATATGTTGCCGAAATGGTCACGGATTTTGACCCCGATTTGCCGCCGGTTCCGTGTTTGCCCGGCGAAATTAATCAGGCGATTTTGAATATCATCGTCAATGCCGCGCACGCCATCGGGGATGTGATTGACCGCGAGGCGGACGAAAAAGGGCGCATCACCGTCTCCACCCGCCGGGTGGATGATTGGGTGGAAATTCGCATCGCCGATACGGGCACGGGAATTCCGCCCGAACACCAGCCCCACATCTTCGACCTGTTTTACACCACCAAAGATGTCGGGGAGGGAACCGGGCAGGGTTTGGCGATTACCTATCATATCATTGTGGAAAAACATCAGGGTACATTGCACTTTGAAACCGCCGAAAATGAAGGTACAATATTTATCATTCGATTGCCTCTGTCACAAACTTAAAAAAAAGCGAATCTCTCGATGGCGTTATCTGTATTGTTTGTTGATGATGAACCTAAAGTCTTGCGCGGATTGCGGCGCAAGCTCGATATTCTGGTGGATGACTGGACGGTGTCGTTTGCGGAAAGCGGCGCGGATGCCCTTTCGATTCTGCGGCAGCGAACGGTGGACGTGGTGGTTGCCGATATGCGGATGCCCGGCATGGATGGCATCGCGTTGCTGGCAAAAATTGCCGACCAATTTCCGCACACCATCCGATTCATCCTGTCCGGTTACGCCTCCGCCTCCGATGCCCTGCGCGCGGCAAATTTTGCCCATCAATTTTTAGCCAAACCGATGGAGGTTGAGCAGGTTGTGAATGCCATTCGTCAGGCGATCATCTTGCGCAACCGGCTCAATTCCTTCCAATTGCGGCAATTGGTCTCGCAAATCAGAACCCTGCCCAGCGTTCCCCCCCTGTATACCCAATTGATGAACCTGCTGCAATCGCCCCGTGTCAAACCCAACGACGTGGGCGAAATCGTCGCCCAAGATTTGGGGATGACCACCAAAATACTCCAACTCGTCAACTCGGCGTATTTCGGGCTGCCGAACCACGTTTCCAACCCCACCCAAGCCGTTATCCTGCTGGGATTGAACATCATCAAAACGTTGGCGCTCACGTTGCATGTGTTTGCGCAGATGCCAAAGGTCACCATTGAGGGATTTTCGCCGCAGATATTGCAGCGCCACAGTTTGATGACCGCCTCGCTGGCGAAAAAAATCGCGCGTGGGTTGATGCTGAACGATTATTTGGTGGATTGCGCCTTCACCGCCGGGATGCTCCATGCGCTGGGGCGGCTGATGCTGGCGACCAACATGCCCGCCCGTTATCAGCGGGTGCTCTCGCAGGCGAATTCGATGAATTTGCCCCTGGAAGATGTGGAAAAAAACATTCTCGGCGTTTCCCATGCCGATGTCTCCGCCTATCTTTTGGAATTGTGGGGCTTGCCGCTCCCGGTGGTGGAAGCGGTGTTGTACCACCATGCCCCGTGCGAGCGGCAAATGGGCGGCGAAGTGCAATTCTCGCCGTTGATTGCGGTACACCTCGCCGACGTGCTGGTATTTGAAGTGTATCCGAAGGGGGGCGCGGGCATGTTGCCCACCATCGACCCGGTTTGTCTTACGGATCCCATTATTCAATCCCGGTTGCCGCAATGGCGGGAAGCGGCGCGCAAACTTGTTTCGTTTGATGAAGATGATGACTGAATCCGTATTATTTGTTGATGATGAAGAACTTGTGCGGCGGGGCTATCGCCGGCGATTGATTGAGCAATTCCGGCTGGAAACTGCCGCCGACGCCTTCGAGGGGCTGGCAAAGCTGGAGACGATGGGACCCTTTGCGGTGGTCGTCTCCGATTTTCGGATGCCCGGTATGAATGGCATCGAATTTCTGTTGCAGGTGAAAGAGAAATTCCCGGATACCGTGCGCATCATGCTCACCGGCTATGCCGATATGCAAATGGCAATTGATGCGGTGAACGAAGGGAACATCTTCCGTTTTCTCACCAAACCCTGCTCGGCGGAAACGCTGGCGAGCGCACTTTCCGCCGGCATTGCCCAATACCGGCTCGTCATCGCCGAGCGTGAATTGCTCAACAAAACGCTCAAAGGGAGCATTCAGGTGCTGAGCGAAATCCTGAGCCTCGTCAGCCCGGATGCGTTCAGCCGCACGACGCGCATTCGCCGAACTGTGCGGCATCTGGCGCAAGCCATCCACACCACGCATTTGTGGCATTTTGAATTGGCGGCGATGCTGTCGCACATCGGTTGCGTGGCAATTCCCCCCGCTATTCTGCAGAAAGTCCAGCACGGCGAACCCCTGAACCCCAACGAACAGCGCATGTATGCCTCGCACCCGATAGCGGGGCGCGATTTGCTGGCAAAAATCCCCCGTCTGGAACTCATCACCCGCATCATCGAGCATCAGCGGAAACCCCCGCCATTGCAGTGCGACCCCTCGGAACTGTCGTCCGCGGAGGATGTTGTGGCGCTGGGGGCGCAAATCTTGAAGCTCGCCATTGAATTTGACCGGCTCGAACAACAGGGGATGAGCTATCGGGACATCGTGCTGGCGTTGCGCAAACGTACCGATGAATTTCATCCCCGGCTGCTGGCGGCGCTGCACACCATCCCCGGCGCGGAAGGCGCGCTCAATATCCGCGAGGTATCTGTCACCGAGTTGAAAGAGGGGATGGTGGTGGAAGAAGATATTTTGGCGAAAACCGGCTTGCGACTGGTGGGCAAAGGGCAGGTCATCACCTTGCCGATTCTCTTCCGCTTGCGGAATTATGCCAAAGGCGTGGGTATCAAAGAGCCGGTGCTGGTGCGCACGGCTGCGGCTGAAAATTCGCCCGCTCCCCCGCGGTGACAAATCTCCAAAAACGATTATAATACCCCCAGCCATCACACACAGGTCATCCCCCCGTTGCGTGTTGTGAGGGGGTATCGCGTCGGAATGAACCGCAAAGATTCAAAGAAAGCCAAGTTTTTCTTTGTGGCCTTAGCGGCTTCGCGGTAAATTCAACGTCTATCTTGCACAACACCCAAGAGGGAGACCACCCACACACATAAAGGGGAAAAAATTATGACTTTGCATTCAGTCTCTTCCACGTTGATTGATGATTTGCGGCAACTGATTCCCGCCGACCGCGTGTCCACCACCCGCGCCGACCGCGAACAGCACAGCCGCGACCAGTCGGCGCACCCCGCCCACCTGCCTGACGCGGTGGTGTGGGTGCAATCCACCGCCGAGGTGAGCGCGGTGCTGAAATATGCCGCCGCCCGCCGCATCCCCGTGACGGCATGGGGCGCGGGAACCAGCATTGAGGGCAATCCCATCCCCGTGCGGGGCGGTATCATCCTCAATTTCCGGCAGATGGATAAAATTCTGGAAATCCACGCCCATGATTTTCAAGTGACCGTTCAGCCCGGCGTGCTGTACAAGGATATGAATAAAATTCTGGCGCGGCACGGACTATTTTTCGCCCCCGACCCCGGCGCGAATGCCAGCATCGGCGGGATGCTGGCGAACAACGCCGCCGGGATTCGTACCGTCAAATACGGCGCCACCCGCGACAACGTGCTGGCGCTGGAAGCGGTGCTGGCGGACGGAACGGTCATCCACACCGGCTCGCGCTCGGTCAAGCAGTCGGCGGGCTATGATTTGACCCACCTGCTGGTCGGGTCGGAGGGCACGCTGGCGATCATCACCGCCGCCACATTGAAGCTCGCCCCGCTCCCCGAACATTTCAGCGTCGCCACCGCCGCCTTCCCCGATGTGGCGCACGCCGCCCACGCCGTGTTTGAACTCATCGGCGCGGGGCTGGAACCCACCGCGCTCGAACTGCTCGACACCACTGCCATTCGGGTGATGAACACCGAAGCGGGCATCAATTTCCCGGAGACCCCCCATCTGTTCATGGAATTTAACGGGGTGAATGAGGATGCATTGACGCAGACGCTCGCGCTGGCAGGGGACATCTGTCGAGAAAATGAAGCGCAACAATACCAATCCGGCATCGGGCGCGAGGCACGCGCGCGGTTGTGGGAGGCGCGGCATCGTATTTTTGAAGTGCATCTGCGCTATTTTCCGGGCAAAGAATATTTTGTGTCGGATGTGTCTGTCCCCATCTCGAACTATCCCGCGCTGGCAGCCGCCGCGGAAAAAATGCTCGTCGAGCTGGAAATTGAGGGCAGCGTGCTCGGTCACGCCGGCGACGGCAATTTGCACGTCATCGGTTTTTACCATGCCGATGATGCCGCCGCCCGCGACAAAGCCTTTCGGCTGAACAAAAAACTGGTGGAAATGGCGCTTTCGCTGAACGGCACATCCACCGGCGAGCACGGCGTGGGGTTGGGCAAACGAAAATACATGGTCGCCGAACATGGCGCGTCGGCGATGGCGGTGATGCGCCGAATCAAAACCCTATTCGACCCGCACGGGATCCTCAACCCCGGCAAGGTGCTTGATGATTGAAAGACCCTATTACGCCGTAATTTTTTCATCCCGCCGCACCGAGGATGATGCCGGTGGATACGCCGCCACAGCCGCGTTGATGACAGAATTGGCGCGGCAACAGCCCGGTTTTCTTGGTATTGAATCGGTGCGGGATGCAGATGGGTTCGGCATTACCGTCTCATACTGGCGCGATGAAACCGCCATCCGCGCGTGGAAAACCCAAATTGATCATCAACTGGCGCAACAAAAAGGTCGGCAGATGTGGTATGAGCAGTATGATGTCAGAGTGGCAAAAGTGGAGCGCAGTTATGGCTTCAAACAAAACGGTGAAGATGTAAAAAATCTGTAAAAATATCCCCTAAACGTATCAGTAACAAGTTAAGGGCATTTGACGATTGTCAAATGAGAAATGAGCACATT
>CAZMXX010000156.1:0-8515 GCA_964570315.1 uncultured Anaerolineaceae bacterium
GGTGTTCACTACAGGATGATTTTACCTCAAATCGATTTAGTATGCGATTGCCCTACGACGAATGACGTGACGAATGACAAATGACAAATCTATGCTATAATTCTCCCCATGAAAATAATCCGATGGATAGCCCACGCGATAGTGCTGTCGGTGGCGATTCTGCTGACCGCATGCGCCGCATCCGCCGGTTCCCCAACCCCCACCCCCGACCCGCTGGCGGCGGCGGATACATTTATCGCCCGCCGGAAGTTTTCCGCCGCGCTGGATATACTGCGACAACAAGCGGATATCCAGCCCGATGACGTTGCCATCCCCCGCACAATGGGCGAGATTTTCCTGCGCCAGCACCGTTGGGATGAAGCCGCCCGCGCTTTTTCCACCGCGCTGGCAGCCGAGCCGCGCGATGTTGCCGCGCTGTTGGGACGGGCGGAAGCCTATCTGCAATTGAAAAGACCCGTTGCCGCGCGAAATGACGGCTGGGCGGCGATGGCGTTGGGCGCGGCGGCGGAGACGCTGGTGGGGCGCAGTTTTTTGCAGACGCAAGATTATGCGGCGGCGCGCTCGGCGTTTGCGGCGGCGGGCGATGACCCGACGGCGGCATGGTATCTCGCCGCGCTGACTTTGGCGGATGACCCTGCGGCGGGGCGGGCGATGCTGGAGGCATTGCCGCCATCCCCCCGGCGGGATTATTTGCTGGCATCGCTGGCGGGCGTGCCCTCCGATGCGGTGACGGGCACGGCGGGCATCGCTTTCATTCAGTTGGATGAATGGGCGCTGGCGCACGCGGCGCTCTCGGCGGCGGTGAAAGCCGCGCCCGACCGCGCCGAATGGCGGGCATTTTTGGGACGGTCGCAGGCGGCGCTCGGATTGCCCGCGCTCGAATCGTTCCGGCGCGCGGAAACGCTCGACCCGACGCTGGCGCTGGTTCCCTATTTTCGCGGGTTGTATCTGCGACAGCAGGGGCTGCCGTCTGCCGCGCTGGATGAATTTTCGGTGGCGATGGACATCGACCCGCAAAATGTGGGTGTTGCCGTTGAGGCGGCAGAAACGCTGGCGGAACTGGGCGATTGGGCTTCGGCGGCGGCGTGGTATGAATCGGTGGCGCGCGCCGCCCCGCAAAATCCCGACATTCGACGCTTGCAGGTGGAATTTTACGTGTTGCGCGGCTATCGGGTGGCGGATGCCGGGCTGCCGGCGGCGGAACAACTGCTCGAATTGACGCCCGACGACCCCCGCGCCCTCGATTTGCGCGGCTGGGCGAAATTCCAGACGGGCGATGTCGGCGGGGCGGAAGCCGACGTGCGCCGCGCGGTGACGCTCGCGCCCGATGATGTCGCCGCCCGCTTCCATCTGGGGCGAATTCTGCTCGCCCTGCACCGTGATGCGGAAGCCCGCGCCGAATTCATTCACGTGGTGGATTGGGACACGACGGGTGTGTATCGCCCCCGCGCGGAAGAATGGTTGGTTGGAAATTAGAAATTTGTGATTGGTGATTCATCATTCGTTGTTGCCCGAAACATATTCCGTGTTTCGTAATTTCACGCAATACGAAATACGAAACACCCCTGCAACCTTGAAACTTTGAAACCAGAAACGAACCTATGACAAAAATGATCCCCGCGCCCGGCAGTCCGCTGCCATTGGGCGCAACTATTTACGATAGACACGTCCGCTTTTCAGTCTTCAGCCGGCACGCCACCCGCGTGTGGTTGATGCTCTTTGAGCATCCCAATGACGATACGCCATCACAAGAGTTTGAACTCGACCCGGTTTTGGACAGAACGGGCGACATCTGGCACATTGATTTGTACGGCGCGGGCGAAGGGCTGCTGTATCTGTACCGTATGGATGGTCCCCACGACCCCGCGACGGGGCATCGTTTCAATCCGAATGCCGGGTTGATTGACCCCTATGCCCGCGCACTGACGGGCGTTTTCAATTCCGACTGCCTCCGCGCGCCCGGCGATGAGCCGCGTTTCGGGTGTATGCCCAAGTGCATGGTCGCTACCGATTCGTTCAACTGGCAGGGCGATAAACCGCTCAATCGCCCGTTGCGGCACACCGTCATCTATGAAATGCACGTGCGGGGATTCACCGCGCATCCATCGGCGGGGGTGTCCGCGCCCGGCACATACGCCGCCATCATCGAAAAAATTCCGTATTTGCAGGAACTCGGCATCACGGCGGTGGAACTGCTCCCCGTGCAAGCCTTCGACCGGGGTTTGTTCGGGCGCACCAACCCCCTGAACGGCGCCCCGTTGACCAACTATTGGGGCTACAATCCCGTGAACTTTTTTGCGGTGGAAGCGGGTTACAGCGCCAACACCGAATGGGGGCGGCATCTCTATGAATTTAAAACGATGGTGCGCGAACTGCACCAAGCGGGCATCGAAGTGATATTGGATGTGGTCTACAATCACACCGCCGAGGGGAATCACAAGGGACCGGTCTTCTTTTTCAAAGGGATTGACAACCACATCTATTATCTGCTGGAAGACGACAACCGTTTTTACAAAAATTTTTCCGGCACGGGGAACACCGTCAATTGCAATCATCCCGTGGTGCGCGATTTGATTCTCGACTCCCTGCGCTACTGGGTGATTGATATGCACGTGGACGGCTTCCGTTTCGATTTGGCATCGGTGTTGGGGCGCGACCGGCACGGCAACATGGTCGAAAATCCCCCCATCGTCGAGCGCATCGCCGAAGACCCCATTCTGCGGAACACCAAAATCATCGCCGAGGCGTGGGACGCGGCGGGGGCGTATCAGGTGGGGGCGTTCCCCGGCAGACGGTGGGCGGAATGGAACGGGCGCTATCGGGACGATGTGCGCCGTTTCTGGCGCGGCGACGCGGGGATGGTCGGCGCGCTGGCAACCCGTTTGGCGGGCAGTTCCGACCTCTATTTGGACGATGGGCGCACGCCGTGCCACAGCATCAATTTTATCACCTCCCATGACGGATTCACCCTCAACGATTTGGTGAGCTACAGTCAAAAACACAACCTCGGCAACGGTGAAGAAAATCGGGATGGCGACAACAACAATTTGAGCGACAATTTGGGCGTGGAAGGTCCCACCGACCGCCAGCCCATTGAGCGGCGGCGCGTCCGGCGCATCAAAAACTTCCTCGCCACCCTCATGCTCTCGCAGGGTGTGCCCATGCTTTTGGCGGGCGATGAATTTCGGCGCACCCAGCAGGGCAACAATAACGCCTACGCCCAAGACAATGACATCAGTTGGATTGATTGGACATTCAAAGAAAAGCATGGCGAAATTTTCCGCTTTGCCCGTCAGGTGATTGCCTTTCGGAAACAGCATCCCATCTTTTACCGCTCGCACTTTTTTGTGGGGCAGAACGGCTACGCGCTCGATATTCAATGGTTTTCGCCCGAACTGACCGAGCCGGATTGGGGTGAATCCGGGCACACCCTGATGTGTCTCATCAACGGGCAGCGGGAAATCATCGGCGAAAACCGCTCTGACAACGACGCGCTGTTGATGTTCAACAATAGCTCGGAGGCGGCGTATTTTCACCTCCCCCCCGCGCCCGGCGGGAAAACATGGCGCTTGGTCATTGATACCGCCATGTCCGCGCCCTTCGACATTCGCTTGCCGGGGAAAGAAATTCCTTTGCCCAACCAAGCCACTTACACCGTGCAGGGTGAGTCAATGGTGGTGATGCTATCATTTAGGGGCGGCGCATGAAACTTATCATCCTCCATACCAACGACACCCACGGACAGCTCCATCCCTTGCCCACCGAAGCGGGCGAGTATCTGGGCGGATACGCCCGCCGCGCCACGTTCATCAAACAGCAGCGTGCGGCACACCCGCATTTGCTGGTGGTGGATGCGGGCGACTACTATCAGGGGACGCGCTATTGGCACGCTTTCCGCGGCGAGCCGGACATCACGCTGATGAACATGCTGGCAACCGATGTGGGTGCGCTGGGCAACCATGATTGCGACGGCGGCATCGAGGTGCTGGCGGCGCGGTTGCGGCAGGCGAATTTCCCCGTGCTGTGCGCCAATATGACCTTCCCGCCCGGACATCCGCTGGCGGACGCATGGCAGCCATACCTCATCAAAAAGGTTGGCGGGATGAAGGTGGCGTTTTTCAGCATGTTGATTGACGCCATGCAACTTTATCCCCCTGAATTTAACGCGGATGTGCGCGTGACCGATGCCATTGAAACGGCGAAAAAGCTGGTTCCCCAATTGCGCGCACAGGCGGATGCGGTCATTCATCTGTCCCATTTGGGGCAATTGGGCGATGTCGCCGTCGCCGAAGCTGTTTCGGGCATTGATTTGGTTATCGGCGGGCACACCCATTTACCGCTGGATGAACCACTGGTCATCAACGGCACGCCGATTGTGCGTGCCATTGCGGGCGGGCAACTGATGGGGCGAGTGGAAATGGACATCTCGGCGGGCGAACCCGCCCGATTGACCGGCTACCGGCTGGTGCGGCTCGATGATTCGTTCGCCGACGACCCCGACATCGCGGCGGAAATTGACCGCTGGCGGGCGAAATTGCCGCCGGAGCGGGTACTCGGTCAGCTTGCCGCGCCGATTGACACCCGCAGTCAAATCAAAGGGGGGGGCGAAAGCGCCGCCGGAAACTTTTTCACTGATGCCATGCGTGCCTATTTCGGCGATGCGGTGGATTTGGCATTCGTTCATATGGGAACCCTGCGCGGCGACCGCATTTACCCCGCCGGTGATTTCACCAACCATGATTTAAGCGAATATCACCCCTTCGACAACCACCCTATGTTGATGGAGATTTCCGCGCCGCAGTTGAAGCATATTCTGGAATACGGCGCGTCGGCGCTGCCATACACCGTTGGCACGTTTTTGTCGCAGGCGGGACTGCGCGTAACCATTGACCCCCACCGTCCGTGTATGGAAATCGACCGCAACCATGCGCTGGTATTGTCCCCCGGTGAGCGGATTGTCCGCGCAGAATTTCGCGGCGTGCCGGTCGATTTCAGCGACGAGACACGCACGTTCCGCATCGTCACCGATGGGTATATGGGGCGCGGTGGCGCGGGTTATTTTGTGCTGAAAGAAGCGCGCAATATCCGTTTGGCGGCAGTGAGCGGCTCGGTGGCGCTGAAGTGGTATCTGGAAAAATTCAGCCCCGTCAACCCCGCCCCGGATGGACGCATTGTAATTTTAGATTGATGCAACTTTTGCGGGGATTTTGCGTAATGGATTTTGGGAAGTTGATTATTGAAGATTTGCGTGAGGCGTGAAAACGTGAGGTATGATTTGATGAAAATTGCCACAACGTTCAGCTTTCCACGCCTCACGCATCACGGGTGACAAACCATGTCCTATTCCAAAAATAACACCTCTTTTTTCTGGCCCATGCTTTTGATTGCCGGCGGCATCATTTTGCTGCTGTCGAACTTTGGCATGTTGCCCCCTGTTTCAATGGTTGTATTATGGCGATTCTGGCCCCTGTTGCTGGTCATCGCCGGGTTGGATATTCTGCTGGGGCGACGGTCGCAGGTTGGCGCGGTGCTCACCATCGTCACCACTTTTGTGCTGATTGGGTTGGTGGTGCTGGCAGTATTTTTCTGGACGAATAATCCGGCACTGGTGAAAGAGTTTGTGAACAATCAGATGCAGCATCAAACCGTGAGCGCACCGCTCGGTTCCGTGACCTCGGCGGCGGTGACGATTGACCTGCCTGCCGGACCGACGACCATCTCCGCTTTGTCGGATTCGGCTTCGCTCATCGAAGGGGACATTAGCTATTTCGGCACGCTCACTTTCGATACGACGGTGGTGGGCAACCATGCCACCGTGAAGTTGGATAGCCGTGGCAACCCGCCGAGTTTCAACATCGGTGATTTTTCCTCCGGCGATTTTCTGGCGTGGGATGTGAAACTTCATCCGCGAGTGACGCTCGATTTGATGGTGGATGCCGGGGCAGGGCAGGCAGAAATTGATTTGCGCCGGTTGGATGTCCGCACCCTGACCATTGATGCGGGGTCGGGGGCTATGGCGCTGACGTTGCCCGAAGCGGGACGCATTGCGGGCATGATTGATGCCGGGTCGGGGCGAATTGATATTACCGTCCCCGAAACGCTGGCGGCGAAAATTGTGCTTGAAACGGGCAGCGGGGCATTTGAAGCGGGCAGTCGTTTTCGGCGCGATGCTGCCGTCGGTGACCGTGAGGTTTGGGTGACGGAAGGATTTTCCACCGCCGACCACGCCATCGAGCTGAATATTGAACAAAGTTCCGGCGCGATTTTTGTGAAATAGCGATTCGGGGCGACGTTAGGGCGGATTGACGTTTTGTAAAGTATGCCCGCTTTTTGTGGTTTGGCGTGTCAGGCATCACCCTGAACTGGGTTGTAGTTCAAATTGACTGATGGAAATCATTCGCCGGTAGGGACAGAGCATTGCTCTGTCCCTACGCAAAACAAACACGGGTATTTGCCTTCGACCCTTCGGGTATATTTTGTTTCATCAGTCAAAAATAACCACTACCAATGTTTGTTGATTGTACATTAAGTCGGCTTCGGCTTTTCGCCCTGAAATTTATTTCGGGGCAGTGCTTCGGTGCAAAAAACGTGCCGCGCAATGACATTTTCAATGCCCCTCATTTTCCCCAAAACCCGCTCCCCCCGTAAGATTTCCTCCGCCGGTTTCGTCCGAATGAAAACCCACTCAACCGGAGGACGATATGGCGGCGCAAACGGACACTTTTTCCCAGAAGCAACAATTGAATAAAAAATGGCGCACGCTGTGGCTGCTTTCGCTGGCGGAACTACTGGGGATGGCGGTTTGGTTTTCCGCTTCTGCCGTTGTGCCCGCGCTGACGGATGTCTGGGGGCTGTCGGCGGGCGGACGGGCGTGGCTCACCATGTCGGTGCAGGTTGGTTTTGTGGTCGGCGCGCTGGGGTCGGCAATTTTCAATTTGGCGGACAGGCTGCCCTCGTGCCGGTTGTTCGCGGGGGCGGCTGTTGCGGCGGGGGTGGCAACCGCGCTGATTCCCCTCGCCTCGACCGGGTTGGCGCCGGCATTGGGGCTTCGGTTTTTGACGGGCGTTTTTCTGGCGGGCGTGTATCCGGTCGGTATGAAAATTATGGCGACGTGGACGCGCGAAGACCGGGGGCTGGGGATTGGGATGCTGGTGGGCGCGCTGACGGTGGGGAGCGCTGCGCCGCACTTGTTGAATGTATTCGGCACGGTGGAAAATTGGCAATTCGTGCTCTATCTCGCGGCGGGACTGGCGATTGCCGGGGGTGTCATCGCCGCGCTTTTTGTGGATGAGGGACCATATCGCACTGAAACGCCGCCGTTCAATTGGCGGTTCATTGTGGAAATTTCGCGGCAGCGGGAGACGGTGCTGGCGAATTTGGGCTATTTGGGGCATATGTGGGAATTGTACGCGATGTGGGCGTGGGTGCCGATTTTTCTGCTGGCGAGTTTCGCTGCGTCGGGGGTGAGCGCGGCGTGGGCGAGCCTGACCGCTTTCGGGGTGATTGCCATCGGCGGGTTGGGGAGTGTGCTGGCGGGACGGCTGGCGGACAGGTTCGGACGGACGACGGTGACCATCGGTTCAATGGCGGTGAGCGGGACGATTGCGGTGCTGGTGGGACAGTTTTTCGGCGGCAATCCGTGGCTGGTGGCGGCACTGACGCTGTTGTGGGGGTTCGCGGTGGTGGCGGATTCGGCGCAGTTTTCGGCGTGTGTCAGTGAGTTGAGCCACCCGCAATATATCGGCACGGCGTTGACGGTGCAGACGAGCCTCGGTTTTCTGCTGACGCTCATCACCATCCGGCTGATTCCCACGCTGGAACAGTGGGTCGGTTGGGAATGGGCGTTCGCGTTTCTGGCGCTGGGTCCCGCGGTGGGGATATGGGCAATGGCGACGCTGCGCCGTTCGCCTGCGGCGGCGAAGCTCGCCGGTGGACGGGGGTAAACGTGTTCAGCGTTCAGTGTTCAATGTTTCGGGTTTCAGGGTTCGTGTTCCATATTGTGTAATTTCACGAAACACGCGATACGAAATACGAGTGACGAATTTACTCCACCCGATAGACTTCCAGCCCGTTGGCATCGAGCAGGACGGCGGGGTCGGGGTTGCTGTTGCTCCAGATGTTTTCGGCAAAACCGCAGTTGATGCCGCCCTGTGTCGCGTCGGCGGCGCGCGCCCACACCCGCACCGAGCCGCCGGCGGGGAGTGTGCCGCGCAGGGGGCAACGCTGGTTTCCCCGTTCCGACACCAGCGTCCAGCCGTCCAAACTTTGTGCCGTTGACTGCGGGTTTTGCAGTTCCACAAATTCCGCTACCGGGTCAACCGTGCTGATGACCACTCGCCCGTAATTGCTCCAGATGCCGCGTCCGGCTGCTTGCGCCTCTTTCTGCACCGTCAGAAAACGGTCAACATATTTCACATCCGGCGGAAAGGTGGCGACGTGCGCCATCCCCTGTCGCAGCAGTTCTTCATAAATCACCCCGCGGGAAACCCGCAGGCTTTAGCCGTGGTGAGGGATA
>CAZMXX010000157.1:0-8417 GCA_964570315.1 uncultured Anaerolineaceae bacterium
GGGCGCAAAGAAAGCCAAGTTTTTTTGTTTTCCTGCCTTTTTGCTTTGTGACCTTAGCGGCTTCGCGGTAAGTTCAACGTCTGTTTTGCAACAACACCCAAGCGGGAGACTCTCGATAATTGCAAATTCTGAAAACCGGCAATTGAATACTCAAAACTAAAATGTGGATTGGTTCATCAAAAAGACGTTCCAATCCACTTCATCGTTCCATATTTTTCAGGGGGAAATTATACCCGCCGATGGGGAAATGCAAAATTGAACACGTTTTTGCATTTCAGCGCAAATATGATGCGCCGTTCACGTCCACCACGCCGCCGGTGAGCCATTCCGAGCCGTCTGCCGCCAAAAAGAGGACGGTGCGCGCGACTTCCACCGGTTTTGCCACTCGGTTGTGCGGGCTTTGCCGCCGGATTTGCTCGCCGCGTTCGCCTTTCAGCGCGTCGCGTGCCATCTCGGTTTGGACGAAACCGGGCGCAACGGCGGTGACGAAGATGTTGTGCGCCCCCAGATGCACCGCCAGCGATTGGCTCATCGCGTGCAGGGCGGCTTTGCTCGCCCCGTAAGCGGGCGCGAGTGGCTCGCCGCGGTATGCCCCGCGCGACCCCACATTGATGATTTTACCGCCGCCGCGGTCAATCATATGGCGGGCGGCGCAATATGCCGTATTCGCCGCGCCGAGCAGGTTGGTCTGGATGGTTTTCAGCCATTTTTTTTGCCAAGTCTGATAATCTACTGTGTCCAGCGGGTGGCTTTCAAATATACCGGCATTGTTCACCAGAATATCCAGCGTGCCGAAAAAGGCGATGGCGGTCTCCACCATTTGCTCGATGGCGGCGGGGTCGGTGAGGTCTGCCTGCACCAGCAGATGCCCGTCGCCCGCCAAGCCGGTGAGCGTCTCTTCCGCCATTGCGCGGTTGTGCCCGTAATGAACCGCCACGCGCGCCCCGGCGGCGGCGAACTGGCGGGCAATCTCGCGCCCGATACCCCGCGACGCGCCGGTGATGAGTGCGGTTTTGCCGTTGAGTTGCATGGTTACTCCTTTATTAAGCGGTCAGCTATCAGCGGTCAGTTTGCCGAAAGCTGATGACTGACCACTGATAGCTGTGTCTCTAATCCCGCTTGAATTTACTGTAATCGGGTTCTTGATAACGCCCGCGCCCGAAGCCGTCAATGTCCACCATTGCCTGCACCTTCATCGGCAAGCCAAACAGTTTGATGAACCCTTTGGCATCCTGTTGGTCGTACACGTCTTCTTCCCCAAAGGTGGCGTAATCTTCCCGATAAAGGCTGTACGGCGATTTTCGCCCCACGGTGATGATATTCCCTTTGTACAGTTTCAACCGCACCGAGCCGGTATTGTTTTCCTGCGTTTTGTCCACAAAAGCGTCCATCGCTTCCCGCAGCGGGGTGTACCACTGCCCATTGTACACGGTATCGGCGTATTTCAGGGCGAGAATTTGTTTGTAATGTAGAGTATCCCGGTCGAGCGTGAGTTCTTCCAACGCCTGATGTGCCGCCATCAGAATGGAAACGCCGGGCGTTTCATACACGCCGTGACTTTTCATGCCCACCAGCCGATTTTCCACCAAATCAACCCGTCCGATGCCGTGTTTGCTGCCTAATGTGTTCAGCGTGCGCATAATGCTGATGGGACCCATTGCCGTGCCGTTGATTTTTTTCGGTGTGCCGTCATGGAATTCGATTTCCACATATTCCGGTTCGTCGGGGGCTTGTTCCGGCGAGTTGGTGAGCATGAACATGTTCGCTTCCGGTTCGAGCCACGGGTTTTCCAGAATGCCCCCCTCGTGGCTGATGTGCATCAGGTTGCGGTCGCGGCTGTAGATGGATTTTTCCGTGACGGCAACGGGGACATTGTATTCGGCGGCGTATGCCAGCGCGTCTTCCCGGCTGCGGATGTCCCATTCGCGCCAGGGGGCAATCACCTGCAATTTGGGGTTGAGCGCCATATAGGTTAGCTCAAAACGGACTTGGTCGTTCCCTTTGCCGGTTGCGCCGTGCGAGACGGCATCGGCGTTTTCCTGCTCGGCGATTTTCACCTGCAATTTGGCAATCAGCGGGCGGGCGATGCTGGTTCCCAGCAGATATTTGCGCTCATAGAGTGCGCCGGAACGCACCAGCGGGAAGATGAAATCGGTGATGAATTCTTCCCGCGCGTCCTCAATATACACTTTGCTCGCGCCCGATGCCAGCGCTTTTTCTTCCAACCCGACCAGTTCATCTTCCTGCCCGAGGTTGGCGCACACGCAGATGACTTCGCACCCGTAATTGTTTTTCAGCCACGGCACGATGACACTGGTATCCAAACCGCCGCTGTACGCCAGAACAACTTTTTTCACTGTTGGTTTTTGGGGCATAGTCGTATCCTCCTATTTGCCCGAATGTGTGATGGCACGAAACACTATCGGCAAAAAAGAGGAAAACGCAAAACAAATATCGCTCATCAACCAGCGTTGTTTTACGTTTGAAAGGGTTGCCGCATCGTGTCCGTTGAAGATTGGGCTAATTATACACTAGCCAATTGTTTATAGCTAATACGCCGTTTGGCGGGTCGCGCGTTGGGGTTCAGTTTGAAATACAGGTTTTCATATTGCCGAATGGTGTTTTCCAGCCCGTGCGGCTGCGCTTTTTGGTGGCTGGCGGCTCCCAGCGTCGCCCATTTTTCAGGATGGTCTAACAGCGAAGCCAGCCCGTCGGCGGCGTCGGCGATGTTTCCGGCGGCGAACAGGTAGCCGTTGCTGCCGGTTTGAACCAGTTCCGGCAGGGCGCGGGCATTCGCGGCGAGGACGGGTTTCCCCGTCGCCATCGCTTCCAGCGTGGCGATGCTTTGCAATTCCGCTTCGCTGGGCATAGCGAAAATATCAATGCTGTTGATGAGCGCGGGCAGGTCGGCATCGGGGACGAAGCCGGTGAAGACGACCGTTTTCTCCAGCCCCAATTCGGCGATTTGCCTTTCCAGCACGAGGCGGTGTTCCCCTTTGCCGGTGATGGCAAATTGTACATCGGGGCGGTTTAGGCGTTTTAGCGCGCTGATGATGACATCGAGCCGCTTTTCGGCGTCAATGCGTCCCACGTAAAAGATGATTTTCTTGGCGGGGTCAAGCCCGTATTGGCGCAGAATTTCGGCGCGGTCAACGGCTTGCGGGTGGAAACGGTGGGTGTCCACGCCGCAGGAAACGGGAGACACCGGCACGCGGAAGTGTTGCCGGCGCAGAATCTTCGCGGCGGTGGCGGTGGGGGTGGTGACGTAATCGAGCCGGTTGTACAGGCTCAGGACGCTGTACCACAGCAGCCAAACGGCGATGCCGTGCAATTTTTTGGGGATGGGCAGGTAGGGCATCACATTTTCCGGCAGGAAATGGTTGGTTCCCATCACCGGAACCCGCTTCTTTTCGGCAACGTGGTTGACGATTCGACTGAGCGGATAGTGGTCTTGCAGGTGCACCACATCGGGTTGGAATTCGTTGAAGAAGCGTTTGACCACGCCTATCGGGTTGGGGGAAAAATACGCATTGTGGTGCAGTTGTTTCAGGTGGATGGCGGCGATGGACAGCAATAGCACGCCGTTTTTCATGGTACGTTCCGTGTGCAGGTGTTCGGCGGGGACGAGCATTGCCACTTGATGCCCCAGTTTCGCCAAGCCTTCTGCTAATCGAATGGTAAAGACCGCTTGTCCGTTGTTGCCGGGATAATAGGTTTGTCCGGCGATAATGATTCGCATAAAAAGAACCTCATTTCAAAAAATCAATCGGGGAATTTTGGCGCGTGTTGCTTGAGATAGCGCATCAGGAAAAATAACGCCAATAAAAACCCGATTCCTGCCGCAATCTGCACGCCGGTTTCCAATTGGCGCGCGAAGCGGCTCAAATAGTAGCCTGTCAGCACCAGCCCCCCCGTCCACACGCATTCCGCCGCAAAAACCGTGCCGAACCATCGCCGCCACGGAACCCGCGCCATACCCGCCGCAATCAGCGCGGGCAACGCCAGACTCAGCGTCAACTTGGCGACGAACAGAATTTTCACGGCGTGAATCCGCATTTCCCCTTCAAACCAGGTGATGTATGCCGGATTGACGCCGACCCATCTCCCCGCGCGTTTGAGCCAGTCGGTTTTTCCGGCATACCCCAGCGAGTACCACAGCACATCGGCGGTTAAATTGCCCGCCGATGCCGCCACAAAAACAAAATCGGGGCGTAACAGCCCGGTACTTGCCGCTGCCGCCCCCACAAGCGTGGCAATGGGACCCTCTGCCGCGACGAGCGCCGCCAGCAGCAGGTAGACCCACATCCCCAGTTGAGGAATTTCGCCATTTGCCAGCGAAAGCCAATATGATTGTATGTTTTGCAGTTGCACGCCCATCTATCTACCGGTACGCAGAAATTCCGTAAAGGTTTCCAATCATAGCACACCGGCTATGCACTGTCAATGTGACGGGCGAAGATATTCGGCGCGCAAAAATGCGTCGGCGAGACGGATGACGCTCCGGTCGCTCTCGTAGGTGAGTTGGGTGAGCACTTCGGAGACGGGCAACCATTGATGGGCGGTATGTTCGTCCCACAGATAGCGCACATTGTCGGAGTGGGCTTCCGCCAGAAAGAAAACCACCAGCTTCTCGGTGTTGGGTTTGGGCGAATAGTTGATTTCCGCGCGGAAGCCGTCCAGAAAGGTGAGGTCATCCAGCCCGACCTCTTCATAAATTTCGCGCCGGGCGGTTTCGTGTTCCGTTTCCCCTTTTTCAACGTGCCCTTTTACCAGCCCCCAGTAGCCTTTTTCCTTTTTATATTCCACTGTAAGATACAAAATTCGGTCGTCATCACGTTTGAAGATGACCGCGCCGCATGATTTTTCGTGTTTCATTTGCGTAACACCCCATGATGCAACAACTGTAATATTGTTTCCATTTTGGCATGCACACTCCACGCCGAGGCGGAGAGGTTGCCCAGCGCCAATTGTTCGCGTAACCATTTCAGTGCATTCTCAAAACGCACCGTAATCGCCGTTGCCGCCGTGCCGATGTACTCGTATCGCCGGCGATAATCTTCCACGGTGAACGTTTCCGGCAGGGTGGGGTCGGGCATGTTGTTGATGGTGAAACGGGCATTTTCGCAGGCGGCTTTCACCCGCGCCAGCTTCTCTTTTTCCAGCGCCATGAACGCCGGTGCGGCGCTTTCGGTGGGCGCGGCATTCAGCGCGGTGGCGAAGACATCTTCCAGCGCGCCGATGGACGCGGCGGCACGCTGAAGCGCGATGTTCGCTTCGGTGAGCGCGGCGTGCGCCTCCGAAAGTTCCGGCGAAGACGCCCCCGCACCGGCTGCACCGGCGGGGTCGGGGGCGAGTGCGGCATCCAACTGCGCCACCGATTGCGCGACGTGCGCCAGCGCGTGCTGCTGTCCGGTGAGCAGTGAGCGCAGATACACCGCCAGCGCACCGGAAACGGGGGTCTCGGCGGCGGGGAGAGTGAAATACATGTCCGTCTGCCCGTGTTCATCGGCGGGGATGGCGGGGAATGCTGTTTTTCCCCCCTTTTTTTCAATTGCCACCGGCATCAATGCGCCGTTCAGCGTCAAACGGAAGGGAACCACCGTATCGGCAATTTCAAACTGCACGGTTTCCGCGGGCGAACTGACCATAATTTGATGGGTGTCCGTTTGTGTGGACAATTTTGTGAGCGTGTTCGCTTCTTTTTGCCGCCAAAAATCGGGGTCGGGCGAGCCGTCCGCGCGGATGGGCGCGTCCATTGCCCAGCGAAATTCCGCGCCGACATCGGCGGGATTGGCGGGAATTTGCACCCCGTGCGGCGGCGCAATCGGGTCGTTCAGCCGCCAGCCGAGTTCCATCAGCAGGGTGGTGTAAGTTTCGCGTGCGTGCGCCCGCACGTATTGCTGAAATTCGGTTTTGTCGGCGGCGAAAGCGGGCGCGTCGAGCGGGGTGTTCAATTTTATCCGGCTGATGGTGTCGAAGGGGGTCGGTGGGTTGTACGCCGCATTGAGCGCTGCCACGCCACCCTCGGCGTATTTTTTTCGCAGCCAGATTGTCCACTGGACGGCGGTGGTGTGCGCGTTGAAGTCTTCTGTGGCGGGCAAGTCCATCAATTGGGCGGATGATGTTTCCGGCAATGGCAGCAGGGTGGTGGACAGCGATTGCCACCATTGCCCCAACGCTTTCAACAGGGTGGGATGTTCCCACACCGGCAGCGAGGTCGGTGTGCCGTCGGCGGCAACTTGCCGGATGTCCGGGTGTTTTTTCAGCAGCCAGCCGGGCAATCCGTCCAGCAGCAAGCCGTGTTCCGGCACCACGGGCGACAGTTCCAGCCGCACGGAGAAACCCATCGTCGCGCAGAGTCGCACAAAACCCGCCACATCGCGGCGCGGGTTGGTCACGCCGGAAAGGTCGAGCCGTTCGGCGGCGAAGTGGTGGAAGCCCCACGGCACGGGGGTGACAATGGTTTCCGCGCCGAGCTGGCGCAATCGGGTGAGCATTAATTCCCATTTGGAACGGGGCACTCGAAAATAGTGCAGGGATACGGAAGCCGTCGAAGCGGTCATCATTCCTCCTTTTTGACGATGGTTGGCGCGGTTCTTTCCGGCAGCCAAAAAATAGATGGAATTGCCAGCAGCGCAATCAAGGCGCTGATAAAATATGCCGTCCTCAATCCAAAAGCGTCGCCCATCAGACCATTGGCGAAGATTGCCAGCGGGCGCACCAAAAATGAAATGGCGATGAAAATACCGTTCCCCATAGCGCGGTTTTCCGGCAGATAATCTTGCACCACGGCGAGCATCACGGGGGTGGTGGAAAGTCCGGTGAAGCCCAGCGCCAGCAGTACCGGCACCAACAGCCAGCCGCTCGTTTTCAAAAAGAGCAGCATCAGCGCCGATGTACCGACCAGCCCGCCAACCAGAATTGTTTTACGCCCGATGCGGTCGCTGAGGTTGCCGCCCACCAGCGCGCCGACCACGCCCGCAACTTCCCAGATGGAAAGCGCCGCGCCCGCCATCCACAGGCTCGCGCCCTGTTGGCTCATAAACGTGGGCAGATAGACTGCCAGCGCGGTCATCATAAATTCACGGGGCAATCGAATGCCGAAAATGGGCACAAAAAGGCGGCGAATGGCGGGGAGCGCCGCGCGCAATCCCGGCGCTTTTTCGGTGGGGCGGGCGGGAATGCGCCGCAGTCGCCAGTACAGGATGGCGGTTGCCACCCAGCCGAAGACCACCACTTTGTAAAATCCGTCCAGCGTCCACGTTGAAATTGCCCACACCGCCAGCAAGGGTCCGATGGTGCGCCCCAGCTCGCCGCCCGCCATAAAATAGCTCATCCCTTTGCCCACCTGATTGCCCGACGCGCGCCCGACCATCGCCGGGGCGGGGGCGTGGAATGCCGCCACGCTCACGCCGGCAATCAGCAGTAGAATCGCCATGGTGGTGTAATTGGGCGCTAAACCCAGCAGGCTGACCATTGTGGCGGTCACAGCGGGGGCGAAGATGACGAAATAGCGTAGGCTCACTTTGTCCGCCAGATAGCCAATCAGCGGGTTGAGCAGGGCGGGGAACTGGATGAACGCCGCCAGAGACCCCGCCGCTGTGAGCGACAGGGACATCTTTTCCATCAGCAGGGGCAGCAACGGCGAGACAAACGCGCTGTAGGTGTCGTGTATAAAATGCCCGCTGACGATGGTCAGGACTTGTTCGGTGTGAAATTTCGTCTCGTCGGTGGTGGGGGTGGTGGAAGTTGATAGCGTCATGATGTTTTTCGGTACGGTTTCAGCTATTGATTTTCAATGAAAGACGCGAACACGCCGGTGGCAGAAAGCTGGGACAGGGCTTCGGAAACGCCGATTTTGCCGTCCAAAAAGCGGACGATTTCGGGCATCGGCGCGGTCACTGTGCCGAATTCGTTGCCGTTTTTGTCGTTCACCACCAAATGCGCCGCGTCCAAATCGGCTTGCATATCCCCTTCACTGAAGGCGCGGATGGTGCGCAGGGCGTTCCCCACTTCCAGCACAAAAAGTTTCAATAGCAGGTCGCTGTCTTCCAAATTGTAATTTGAGACCAGTACGATATTGGCAACTCGTTGTCCGCCGCTGGCGCGATTATCTTCAATGGAAACTTGTGCGTCAATCCCCGCACTTTTGATGGTTCCCGCCATCAATTGCTCCAGCGTCGCATCGTCGAACATCGCCACGCGGGTGACGGCGGGCGTCGGTGTCGCGTGGGGGGTGGGGGTCGGCGGGACGGGGGTCGGTGTGCAGATGCGCGGCAAGTTGGTGGCAGTGGGCGCTCTGGTCACAATGACCACCGCTTTGGTCGCCGGTGTTTGGGCTTCGGCGGTGGGCGGCGTGCTTCCCAGCAAGGCAATGGAACATCGGGCGAGCGCAGGCGCAGTCAATACCAGCACAG
>CAZMXX010000158.1:0-8389 GCA_964570315.1 uncultured Anaerolineaceae bacterium
ACTCTCCACCGAAGAACGCGCCGCGCTCGGCATTGCCGACAGTCTGGTGCGGTTGGCGGTGGGCATCGAAGACGCGACGGAAATCATCGCCGACGTGGCGCGCGCCCTCGACCACGTTTTTGACACCACCACCCTCGCCACCGAAAACGGCTTCATCGTTATGAGCCGCCCGTGAAAATTTGCGGGTGAGCAGGTGAGAAAGTGAGCTTGGAGATTCTACCGCAAACTCAAAACCTGAAACCAAAAACCAAAAACCAAAAACTTGAAACTTGAAACCGAACCCTGCAACCCTGTAACTTTGCAACCCTGCAACCTTGAGATAAAATCAACCTTATGAAAATCACCGACAACCTTTTAAAACAAATGTACGCCCACGCCACCGAAGCCTATCCCCGCGAATGTTTCGGCTTTTTGGTGGGCACACCGGAAAACGGCGGCTGGGTGCGCCGGGTGGTGCGCGGAACCAACCTCAACACCGACCGCACCGACCGTTTCGAGATGGACCCGCTGGAATTTGTGAAAACCGCCCGTGCTGCCGAAGACGACGGTTTCGACATCATCGGCTTTTACCATTCCCACCCCGATTGGCTCGCCATTCCCTCCCAAACCGACATCCTTTCGGAAGTGGAGGGCGCATATTATGTGATTGTCGCTGTGCATCAGGGGCATCCCCATAACACCGGCGTGTGGATGATTGCCGATGACGCCCCGCGTCGCTTCGCGCAACTGCCCCTTGAAATTGTGGATGAACGGGAGATTGAAAATGACTGACCCACTGGCGCGGTATCACCGCCAAACCATCTTTCACGGCATCGGACGGGCGGGGCAGGAAAAGCTGCTGGCGACGAAAGTCGTCGTCATCGGTTGCGGCGCCACCGGCACGGTCATCGCCAACCATCTCGCGCGCGCGGGCATCGGCGAGCTGGTGGTGGTTGACCGCGATTTCATCGAGCTGAACAACCTGCAACGGCAACTCTTGTTCGATGAAGACGATTTGGACGCCGCCCTGCCCAAAGCCATCGCCGCCGAACGGAAGCTCCGCGCCATCAACCGCGACATCACCGTGCGCGGCATCGTCGCCGATGTGACCGCCGAAAATATCGAATCGCTGATTGCGGGCGCAACACTGGTGATGGACGGCACGGACAACTTCGAGACCCGCTACCTGCTCAACGATGCCTGTATCAAACACGGCATCCCGTGGATTTACACCGGCGCGGTGAGCGGCTACGGCATGAGCCAAACCATCATCCCCGGCGAAACGCCCTGCCTGCGCTGCATCTTCCCCGACGTGCCGCCGCCCGGCACCTCCCCCACCTGCGACACGGCGGGCGTGGTCGGTCCCGTGGTCGGCGCAGTTGCCAGCATCAGCGCCACCGAAGCCCTCAAATTGCTGGTGGGCAACGGCGAACTGAATCGCGGCATCATCCACGTCGATTTGTGGGACATCAGTTTGGAACAATTCCCCACCGGCGCGCCGCGCCCGGAATGCCCCGCCTGCGGGCAGCATCATTTCCATTTTTTGGATGATGATGCGGCGGAAAAAGTATTCTCTCTGTGCGGGCGCAACGCCGTGCAAATCCGTGTTCATCGGAATGGAGAAAAATTCCCGCTGGCGGCAATCGCCGCGCAGGTGGAAAAAGTTGCCACCATCACCGCCCGCAACGACTTTTTGGTGCGTTTTTCCGTGCCGCCGCAGTATGAAATCACCCTCTTCGCCGACGGACGCGCCATCATCAAAGGCACGGACGAAGAATCGGTGGCGCGGGGACTCTATGCAAAATATATTGGAGCGTGACCCATGAAAATTACAATGAAATTTGGCGGCACGTCCGTTGGGTCGGTTGCCGCATTGAAACAGGTGGCGCAGATTGTCCAATCCACAAAAAATGACGGACACCAGCCCGTGCTGGTCGTTTCGGCGATGAGCGGCGTAACCAATAAACTGATTGCCGCCGCGCACGCCGCCGAAGCGGGCGATGAACGCGCCGCCCAGCAGGCGCGGCTGGAAATTGAGAAAAAACATGCCGAAACCACCCGCGCATTGCTGGGCGATTCGGCGGAACGGGATGCCGTGCTGGCGGAAGTTCGCCGTCTGCTGAACGAATTTGAGACCCTGTGCCACGGCATTCACGTGCTGGGCGAATTGACCCCGCGCGCGCTGGATGTCATCAGCGGGATGGGCGAGCGGATGAACGCCCCGCAGGTCGCCGCAATTTTGCGGGCAAACGGGCTGGATGCCGTGGCGGTGGATGCGCGGCAACTCATCGTTTCCGACGGGCGGCACGGCGCGGCAACCCCGCAGATTGCCGAAACCGCGGAAAAGACGCAAGCGACGCTGCTGCCGATTCTGGCGGAAGGGAAAATCCCCGTCATCACCGGCTTCATCGCCGCCACTGCCGAGGGCGTGCCCACTACTTTGGGGCGCGGCGGAAGCGACTATTCCGCCACCATCATCGGGCGGGCGCTCCCCACCGATGAAATCTGGATTTGGAGCGATGTGGACGGGGTGATGACCACCGACCCGCGCATCGTGCCGGAAGCGCGCTCCATTCGTCACCTTTCATATGTGGAAGTGGGCGAGCTGGCGTATTTCGGCGCGAAGGTGCTCCACCCGCGCGCCATCCGTCCCGCCCGGCAGGCGAATATTCCCGTGCGCATGCTCAATACCTTTAATCCGTCCCATCCCGGCACGCTGATTGACGGCAATATCAAAGCGGACGGACGCGCCGTGAAAGCCATCACCGCCATCAAAGATATGAGCATCATCACCATTGCCGGCACGGGGATGATGGGCATTCCGGGTGTGGCGGGGCGCACTTTCAGCGCGGTGGCGCGCACCGGAACCAGCGTGTTGATGATTAGTCAGGCATCTTCCGAACAATCCATCTGTTTTATGGTGAAGACCGCCGAATCGCCGGTGGTGCTGGCGGCACTGCGCGAAGAATTGGCGCGGGAACTGGAACGCCGCGACTTGGATGAAATCTCGGTACAGGATGAAACCGTCATTCTGGCGGTCATCGGCGCGGGGATGAAGGGAACGCCGGGCATCAGCGCGAAGGTTTTCGGCGCGCTGGGGGCGGCGGGCATCAACATCGTCGCCATTGCGCAGGGGAGCAGCGAATACAACATTTCTTTAGTGGTCGCCCACGGTGACGCGAACACTGCCGTGCGGCTCATCCACGCTGAATTTGGCTTGGCGGCGTAGGGCAATCGTATTGAAAACGGTTTGATTTTTTGCGGAAATCCGTGCTATAATTGGTGGACTCTCGACCGGAATTTGTGAAAATATTATGTTCAGGCTACAATATTGTGCTGGTCTGGAGATTGTGCAACCATTTCTTTTGCTGTGCGTATAGATAGTGGGTTTAACGCACCGAAGGTTGGGAGCAAACCGTTATGAAACGAAAATCGCCCATTGCGGCAATAGGATTGGCAACCGGCGCCGTCGCGCTGGAATCTGCAATGCCGAATCTACAAAAAATTCTATTGACATTGAGCACGTCGCTCAATTCACTGTCGAATGCGTTGTCGATGCATGCCGCCAACTTTTCCGTGCTTTACAACACCACGCTGATTCCGGCGGTGCAGCGATTTCTGGAAAACGGATACGCGCATTTGACGATGGTCAATGCGTGGAATTACATCGTTATTTTAACTGCCGTTATTTTAGAAGGACCTATTGCCACCATGCTGGGGGGAGTGTGGGCTTCAATGGGGCGCGTGAATTTTTGGGCAATTCTGATTGTCTCGATGATGGCGGGGACGATTGCCGATTCTTTCTGGTATTTTCTTGGCTATTTCGGGCGGGAACAAGTGGTGGAGCGCTGGGGAAAATACCTAAAAATCGACGCGGAGACCATCGCAAAACTTGAAGTTGTGCTGTTCGGGGACAATGCCCGGCGGGTCATTTTCACCTCCAAACTCACCAGCGCGCTCATCATTCCCACATTGGTGGTGGCGGGCATCACCGAAATGGGCTGGCGACGGGTCATGCGCACCATGGTTTCGGCGCAGTTTCTGTGGTCGCTGGGGATGACCACTGCCGGGTTCATCGCCGCCGATTCATTTACGCGCATCAGCCGCAACGTCCACTATTTCGGATGGATTGTCGGCGGCACTATTGCCGTGTTGTACATCGGGCGCATCGTGTATCGCTGGCGAAAGACACGCAACAGCACTCAAACAATCATTTAGCTTCCTCAACCGGTTTCATCATGCCGAAAACCGGGGTTTTCCGCCGCAGCCAACAATGCCTCCTGCAATGCCTGCTCGGTGGCGGTCGGTACGTGTTTGCCGTTGACGTAGAGTTTGTTATCCCGTACCCCGATGAAAATATGGCGACGTTGTTTGCTGTTTGAGCGGGGCATTTCCGGTTTTGCGATTGTTCCGTTCCACATCAGCACCATAACCAAATCGTACCCGCTGGCATCTTCAAAAAGCTCTATTTTCCCAATCCCATCCAATAAAAATTGTTTCATATCCCTGAGCAGTTGCAGCGCATGCACTTGCTGTAAAAGTGCATCGGGTTTGCCAACTTTTTTTGTCGCGGCTTCTTCTTCAGTTCGATGGTTGTTTTTGAGCTTTTTTAGCTTTTTCTGCCAGGCTTTGCGTGCATCGAGCATCATTGCACCCGTCCTATTTTAGTGCCATTGTAATAGAGTTCAAATGATTTAACGTTATTCGGCACGGGGAACACAATGCGATAGTTTCTGCTCAACCCCGGATTCAGTGGGTCTAAAAACGAAATCATATACTCAACTCCCGAGATGTTTTGATTGAATAACGATTCTTCATAACGTCGTTGCCGGTTGTCCATTAGGTAAAAAGCATTGTGTGAAATTTCTACAGGCGTGTTGCCATCGTTGGTGACGCTAAAATATATTTCCATCTCCTGATTCTGCGTGTTGCGGATGGATTTTGCAATGGCGATAATTAATCCGTCGCCTGTGCGCACCTGAGGTTTTGCAAAGGGTATTGCTGTGCTGATTTTTCCGAAAAATGGCATATCCGGTACAACCCTCCCCGGATACATTCGTTCGATGTTGATGCCCAACCACACACCTCCCACGGCGCCGATGATTATCAGCCACAACCAAAGCACCAATTTACCGAGACAACTCGTGAACCGGGGTGGCTTCTTGTTGCTACTCATTGCCCGCTCCTTGTACCTTGATGGTTAATTTTATTATATGATACGTCCGGGAATAGGGCTAGTTTTTTCGTGAAATTTCGTGGCATCGCACATGACCGGGGAAAATTTCAATACGATTTTGACGTGTCCGCGCTCAGGAATACACCTTGCAGAGACGCACCTGCCCATCTCGGAATTGACCAAAACGGTGAAAGTGATTAAAATTTGGTAGTAATTTGGCGGGATTTTTTATGCATGCCCCGGTAGCTCAATGGATAGAGCAACAGTCTTCTAAACTGTAGGTTACAGGTTCGAGTCCTGTCCGGGGCGTTCCGAGAAAATTGAACCCGGCGGCGACATTCGCTACGGCTCGTCCTTGAAAGTCACTCTCCCCAAAAAACCGCCCCAAAATGCCCTCAAAAGCCTTTTTTTAATTTTCAGCATAGTTTTCGACAAGGCGTCAGGGGGTTTTCGACATAGTTTTCGACAAGGTGAGAATTTATCTCCGGCGGAAATTCATAGTGCATCACTTGATTTCCGGCTAGAAACAAAAAAATATCGGTGTACCATTAAAAACCGAAGATTTCACTGAAATATCAGCCAAAAACTATAATTCGGGAAAATAGCTGATTAATTAAACCAAATTTTTCTGTCAACGCTATTCGCTTACAGCCATCCGAACACCATAGCCGGGAAGCAGCAGAAAATGAAAAATAGCCGCCGGTAGCGGTCGACAAACAACCGTCAGCCATCGGAAAACACCGGAAAGCAACAGTAATTGTAGAAGGTGTCGCACGTTTCAACCTTAAAACTCCGGTTCTCTTTAAGCAAAAAGCCCTTGTTTTTATGTATCTTTGCGGACAAAACAAGAAATATTCACGGGTTTTTGCCATAAAACGGAAAAACGGATTTAAAACGGATTTTACATTTGTTTTTTCAGCAGTTGATTAAGTAAAAAATGGGGGATTTTATGCCAAAAACAGACGCACCCACCTATATTCCGCTCTCCGCTGCTGCAGAGAAGTACGGTGTATCAGAAACGGTATTGCTCAAGCGTATTCAGTCTGGTAAACTAACCGCAGCACAACTACCGGATGGAGAGTACCTCGTGGCAGAGCATGACGTTGACCCCAGCCTGAGCATCAAACGAGAGGATTTTGAACACCTGCGTGGACGAGAGATTAGCGCTTCAGCCGCAGAACGAAAATATAAAATCAATTCAGAGAATTTTAGCAACTGGTCAAAACGGGGATATATTAGAAAATTAGGGGTTGAAGGACGTGCCATATTACTTGACGAGGCAGACGTAGCTTACTGTGCTGCCGTGTACAAAGCCAAGTATGAGTTTTACGATGGGCAGTTATCCGGAGTAAATATCTTTGATAAAGAAGGGCGTCCATACAAACTCCGCTATCGTGAAATCGCCGATATGCGCCGGATAAAGCGACGCCAAGAAGAACAAGAAAAGAGGGCAGCATAAGCTCTCTTTTTTTTAGGCTTGTTATTATAATGATTGTTGACATCTTTATAATACCATGCTAAACTAGCCTCGACAAACAGCTTCATTCAAGTAATGTTGAAACACGAGGCAATATGCAATATCTAAACCATCGAAGTTATTCAGTTCAAACCAGTAACCCTGATCCATGGCGGCGATTGGCGGCAAAGATTATCGAGCGCGCTGTGCTGGATGTCCTGCAAGGCAGTATAAATCACAAAATATCCGGTGCATATTACCTCACCAGTCCGGACGCTCGCCGGTGGGCGGATGAGTGGGAACTGCAACTGCCGTGGGATAAAATCCAGACCACCGCCCGCCGTGCAGTTTCCGGACTTGCCGGAGGGAAAAATTGAGGTTTCTTGCAACGATCTGCGCAACCATACAAAAAGCGATAAAGCATACAACGATACTGTCATACCGGATTACGCACTACATTTACCTGCCGGTTACCGTCATTGTTGCGCCGGTTCTACCGCGAACCTTTGCCATTTAGAGACCTATGAAACGCAGTCTTCAATTACACGCACGCATATACGCTCAAATCTTGACGCAACTGTACCGTCGACAGCACATCGGCGGGCGGCTATCATCCGTATCCCGAGGCACTCGTCATATGTGCCTTGGCGTACGCCTCAACGACCCTCGCCAGATAAAAAAAGCAATGGGGTTAGCCGACGCTTTCGCACTGGCGGCAAAAACCGACCGCGTTCTGGTCTATCCCCGGCGGGGGCTCATCCATTACCAACTCCAATTGCAAGAGATATTCTGGCAGTTTTACACCCGGGATGATGTTTCCGGATTGGCGGTTGGTTTAAAAGAACGACGGCAGCCGGTTAACTTCTCTTTTGACGATGCGCCGCACGCAATCTTCGCCGGTACATCCGGCGCCGGAAAGACCGAAGCCCTCAAATCCACATTGGTGGCGCTGGCAACCACGTATACACCGGACAAGCTGAAACTTATTCTGGTTGACACGGACAGTGAATTCGACATCTTCAACAACATCGCCCACCTGACGCTGCCGGTGGCGACAACGATCCCCCAGGCGGTACGCAGCTTGCATTACGCGCACACTGAATTCTTGAAACGCAAAGAACAGCACATCAAAGACAAAGAACCATGGGCGGTTGTCATTGACGAAGTATCCGACCTGACCGGGGACAAAGAGAATGTGACAATGTTGAAAGTCATCGCCAAACAAGGACGCAAGTACGGTATCCATCTCATTCTCGGCACACAGCGCCCCAGCCAAAAGGAACTGCCCGGCGTTTTGGACAATGTACGCAACCGATTTGTCGGCGCCGTGGACAGTGCGCAAAGCAGTGCCTTTTTGACCGGGCAAAGCGGCTTGGATGCACACAAGTTGACCGGCAAAGGCGATTTTTTGCATGTGGTCAATGGGCAAGCGGAACGGTTTCAGGTGGCGTTCGCCCGCGAAAAGGATATTGCCGAGGTTCCGCGCGTTGCACCCGCGCCTGGTCCGGTCATACCACTTCGCACCATCACGAATACCCTCGAACCAAACAAACAACCCGGCAGACCACAGAACAAGGTTCGACCGGAGATTTTGGCAGCATATATCCATTACGGCGTCAACAATATCAGTATCAATGCGGCGCGGAAAAAATTCGGTATCTCCCGCCGGATGCATGAATTGCACAAGGCGTTTGCACTGACCTTCCTTGATGAGTTCAAGCGCTTGAAAGCGATACGGTGAAATGTCAAGTAGCAGAAAGTAGGTTTAGAGGGTGAAA
>CAZMXX010000159.1:0-8372 GCA_964570315.1 uncultured Anaerolineaceae bacterium
AGCCTTCTTTCCGGTTGTCTATTCGATTCTTAATGTGCGAAATTTAGGTTTAGGGCAATTCTTCAAATCGTTGCGCAATCAAAAGCCGGAAACCGCCATCCTGATGCAAAATCAACAAACATTTTCACAGATTCCGACACGGGTCAGAGCAATCCTTGTGGTTGCCCCGGGTGCATTTCACTTTTTAGGCAACAAACTGAATGAAACTTTTGTCGTTAATTTTATTTTAGCCACGAATTTCCACGGATTTCACTAATTTTATTCCAAAATTCGAGAAATTCGTGTGAAGCTGCGCCCGGAACGGGTATTCGTGGCTAATTTTTTTAGCAAACTAAAAGTTTCAACAGGTTTAACATTTAACCCGGAAATAAATTTCGAGGCGAAACATCTGTCCGTTGCATGGAACGAATGGACGAATATCACAAATTTTCATTGATTATTTGAGGCATTCGAGCATTTGTGATATTCGTGATTCTGTTTTCCTCAAACGTACAATGATTGTACGGATAGACACTTATTCCAAATTGAGACGATTTTACGCACCATCGGGGAGATGGTACAATATCAAGGCAGTCAAAAATCCCACACGGAGATGATTACCTATGGCAAAATATCTGGTATATATTGAAACGAAAGGCGACCCCAATACGAAACCGGGTCCGGTGGCGCATGTGCCGTCTCTGCCCGGCGCAACCGCGCGCGGAAAAACCATTGCGGAGGCGAAGGCGAATATCCGGCAAGCCGTATCGGATTATCTGCGGTTGCTGCGAGACGTGGGCGAGCCGGTGGCGCGCGTCAGCGAAGGTGTCTCCTTCGAGTTTGAAGAGGTGGACGGCTCCACATTCCCCACTGATTTTGACCCGCTGCACCCGAATGAGCTGGAAGCGTTGTTGCGCTGGATGGCAATCTCGCGGCAGGAATTGGTGGATTTGGTGCGCGATTTGCCCGAAGATGCGCTGATGTGGAAAACCGCCGACGATGACCGCACCATCCGCGATATTTTGTACCATCTGGCGGAAGCGGATGTATGGTACACCGACCGGCTGAAACAGTGGCCCGAAGCGCCGATGTTCCGTCTGGCGGCGGCGCGGAGTGTGGCGCTGGAACGGTTGCGCGGCGCTATCGAATCGGAGCAGGTGGGCGTTACCGTGCATGACGGCGAAGAATGGACACCGCGCAAAATTGTCCGGCGCATGCTGGAACATGAGCGGGAACACATTCAGCAGATTCGCGCCATGCTGGCGGAATTCTCCGCCAAAAAATAACGGAACGAAAAAACCGGGCATCGTAACTGTGCCCGGTTTTCATTTTCTCTTCAGCTATGCGGATGCCCCCTGCGCGGGGACGGGTTCCGCCGTTTCATCATCCTGCCGGAATTGGCTCATATACAGGTTGTAATAAAATCCTTTCCGCGCCAGCAGTTCGGTGTGTGTGCCGCGCTCCACAATTTCGCCGCCATCCAGCACCAGCACTTGGTCGGCATTGCGAATGGTGCTGAGCCGGTGAGCAATCACAAATGAGGTGCGCCCCGCCAGCAGCTTATCCAACGCCTGTTGAATGAGCTGTTCCGTGCGGGTATCCACACTCGATGTCGCTTCATCCAAAATGAGGATGCGCGGATTCGCCAGCGCGGCGCGGGCGATGGACAACAATTGCCGCTGCCCCTGCGACAGCCCGCTCCCCCGCTCGCCGAGCACGGTATCACATTTTTCCGGCAACCGTTCGATGAACGTATCGGCGTGGGCGAGCTTCGCCGCCGCTATCACCTCGGCGTCGCTGGCGTCCGGTCTGCCGAAACGAATATTCTCCAGCACCGAGGTGCTGAACAAAAACGTATCCTGCAACACAATACCTATCTGCCGCCGCAGCGATTCCACCATGACCTGCCGCACATCGTGCCCGTCAATTTTCACCCTGCCACCGGTCACATCATAAAAGCGGGGCAGCAGGTTGATGATGGTTGTTTTCCCCGCGCCGGTGGGTCCCACAATGGCGATGGTCTGTCCCGGCTCGGCGACGAATGAAATGCCTTTCAGCACGGCTTGATTCGCCACGTATGCCGCCGTGACCGACTCAAATTCCACCCGCCCTTCGATGGTGGGCAGTTCAATCGCGTCCGGCGCGTCCACAATTGCCGGGGGTTCATCCAGCAAGCCGAAAATGCGCTCACCGCCCGCAATTGCGCCCTGAATATTCGTCCACAGCACGGAAATCTGCTGGATGGGCTGATTGAAACGCTGCACATATCCCAAAAAGGTGATCACCACCCCCAGCGACACCGCCGTCCCGAAGAGTGTCCCGTCGCCGAGCAGCGCCAATCCGCCCACAATGGTGACGATGCCCAACGCAACATAGCCCAATGCCTGCAACGTCGGCGCCAGCGCGCTGGTGAACGCCACCGCGCGCACGTTGGCATCGCGATTGGCGGCATTGACTTCCTTGAAGTGCTCGATATTCTGGTCGGCGCGGTTGAACGCCTGCACTTCCCGCACGGAGGAAAAACTTTCCTGCAATTCGGCATTCACATTGCCGATTTCGGTGCGGGTGCGGCGGAATGCTTTGCGCGCCTGATTGGAAAACCACACCGTCGCCAGCACCATCAACGGCACAACTGCCATACTCAACAGCGCGAAGGGAATACTTTTGACCAGCATGTTGTAGGCAATCCACAGCAACAACAGCGCGCCGCTGGCAACATTCACCAGTGCGAAATTCAACACCTGCTGAATGGTGGTGGTGTCGTTGGTGATGCGGCTCATCAAATCGCCCGCTTCATTTTCCGTGTAATAGCCCAGATGCAACCGGTGCAGATGTTTGAAAATATCCACCCGCATGTTACGCAGCACATGCTGCCCCGCCCACGTCATAGCGAAGAATGTGCCGCCGGTGAACAGCGCACTGCTCACATACAACCCGACTAGAATCAGCACGAGCCGTCCCACACCCGCCAAGCGGTCGGCGTCGGAGAGGGCGCCGGTGGGGGTGGAAAAACCACCGAGGTTGAACAGCGATTGGATGATCGTCTGCGTGAGTCCCGCCGGTTCGCCGGTGAGCCAGCAATTCCGCTCCGATGTGCCCAGTCCCGGCAGTGAGGCGGCAAGTCCGCCGCCAAACGCATCTGAGGCGGTGGGGGCGAGATAACAGTCCACCAATTGCCCGGTGAGTTCCGGGCTGGTCACTTGCGCCCAAGTGGAAATGACCACCATCACGCCCACTAAAATGAAAATGTACCAATACGGTTTAAAATACTCGCCGAAGCGTGCCAGCGTTTCACCCACCCGTTTGGGTTTGGTGATGTCGCGGTCCATAATTCGGCGCATATGTTGATTTCCAAACATATCTATCCTCTCAGTTCGCCGCCACCGAAGTGGATGCAGGCGTATCTTCAACTAATTGCGAATGGTAAATTTCGGCATAAATGGGGCTGTGCGCCATCAATTCGGCGTGCGTCCCGTGCGCCACAATCCGACCCTTGTCCAGCACCAGAATCTGGTCGGCGTTCATCACCGTGCTGATGCGCTGGGCAATCACAAAACTGGTGCGCCCTTCCATCAACTTGTCCAGCGCGGCTTTTATCTGCGCCTCCGTGGTCAAATCAACGCTGGATGTGGCTTCGTCCAAAATGAGGACATTCGGGTTGAGCAGCAGCGCCCGCGCAATGGCGATGCGCTGTTTCTGCCCGCCGCTGAGCGTTGCGCCCCGTTCGCCAACCGGCGTGTCGTATCCATCGGGGAACGATTCGATGAATTCGTGCGCGGCGGCGGCTTTGGCGGCGGCAACCACATCCTCCGGCGTGGCGTCCGGTTTGCCAAAGGCGATATTCTCGCGGATAGTGCCCCGGAACAGCGTTGTTTCCTGCAACACCACCCCAATTTGCGCCCGCAGCGAATCGAGGGTGACATCGCGCAGGTCGTAGCCGTCAATGGTGATGCGCCCGCCGGTCGGGTCGTAAAAACGGGGAATCAGGTTGATGATGGTCGTTTTGCCGGAGCCGGTCGCGCCGAGCAGCGCCACCGTTTCGCCGGGGTTGGTTTCAAATGAAATATCCTGCAACACGGGGTCGCCACTTTCAAAATAGCGGAAGGAAACATTTTCAAACACCACTTTCCCTGAAATGGGGGGCAACGTGACCGCGTCGGGTTTGTCGGTGACGTCATTTTTCGCGTCCAGAATTTCAAAAATCCGCGTGGCGGACGCCGCCGCCTGCCCAAACTGGGTGATGATCATGCCGAATTGTGCTATCGGCAAAAAGATGTAAATCAGATACAGGCTGAATTCCTGCCATTGCCCCAGCGTCAATGTTCCACCGATGATTTGTCTGCCGCCAAAATAGAGGGTCGTTGCCTGCCCCAAGTTGGCAATCAGAAAAACAACCGGGAAGAGAAATGTGAACAACCGGGCGATGACCAATTGCCGGTTCATCAAATCGTCGGCGGCGCGGTTGAATTTGGCTTGCTCGTTTTTCTCGCGGGCGAAGGATTTGATGACTTTGATGCCCGCCAAATTTTCCTGCAAAATGGTATTCAACGCCGACAGTTTTTGCTGAACTTTGGTGAACAACGGCTGACTGACGATGCCGAAAAACATGAACAGCACCAGCGCCACGGGTAAAATCCACAGGGTGTAGAGCGCCAATTGGGCATTGGTGGTGAACAGAATGATGAGCGTGCCCGACAGCAGGATAATCGCCCCAATCAGTTGCAGCAATCCCTGCCCGATGAACAGACGAACTTTTTCCACGTCGTCGGTGGCGCGAATCATCAATTGCCCGGTTTGGGTTTTGTCATGATATGAAAATGAAAGGTGCTGAATTTTCGAGTAGAGGTCGTTGCGCAAATCATACGCCACGTGCTGGGAATTTTTCTCCGCCCAAAATGCCTGCAAAAAGGCGAACACGCCGCGCAACACGGCGAAAATGACAATCGCGGTGACGGATTTCCACAGCAGCGAAGGGGCGTCGGCTTGGGTTTGGGTGAAATACGTCATCAGTTGGTCTACCGACCAATCGGCGGGGAGTTGTTGAAATTCCAGCAGTCTCGGCAACACCATTTTGCTGATGGCGGCGGGCATTTTCGGCAATTGTTCCAGCATCAGATTCGCCACCACCCCGCTGGTGATGGCATCAATCATGTTGCTGACCATGCGGGGAACCGCCAATTGCGCCAGCGTCGCTATCAACAGAAAGACATAGGGGAGCAATGCCTCCAGCCGGTAACGGGACAGATATTTTACGGCACGGCGCATCGCATTGCGCTGCGCGGCGCGCTGTTGGGGAGAGATTTTTTTTCGTTTCAAAAGTGCCTCCGAAAGTAGATTTGGGATTCGTGTCTATTCAAAAAGTTATCGCCTTGAAATAAATTTCAGGCTCACAACTCAAGCCGACTTAAGTCGGCTTCGGCTTTCAGCCCTGAAATTCATTTCGGGGCAATACCGCAAAATTTCAATGAACCAATTACCGCGCTTCCTTTTTTTCCAGCTTTTCCGCCGCTTCGGTGAGGGTTTTCAGCGCGGCGATGATGACGGCTTTCTGGTCATCATCCAACATACGGGTCAGGTCTTCCATCCATTTGCGGCGGGCATCGATGCTGCGCCGGATGACCGCTTCGCCCTCCGGGGTGAGGGTGAGTTGTTTGGCGCGGCGGTCGGTGGGATTTTCAGTGCGCTCCAGCAGCCCCATGTTCACCAGCCGGTCGGTCATTTGGCTGGTGGCGGCGCGACTGACCCCCAAATGGTCGCTGAGGGTAGAGAGGCGGCACGCACCGCCATGATGCAGCCGCATCAGCGTGGTAATTTGGGTGAGCGACAACCCGGACTCGTCCATCGTCCGTTTGAATTCCCGCATCGAGCGGCGCATGAACACTTTCGCCCATTCCTGTAACACAACCGCGAGTGTTTTATCAGCCATAGTTAAGCCCCCTGAATAGTTAAGCGGACTTAATTATATAGATTGCTTTACTATTGTCAAAATGCGCGCGCCATTTTTGTGGATTGTGTTTATGCCATTACAATGGGATTGGTCGTCAGTTTTTCAAAAAGTAGGGCGGCTCGCGAGCCGCCCCTACCAAAAAACCGACCACCGAAAACCGGAAACCAAACACAACCGCAGGAGAATTCAATGTTGACTCCCTTCTTTTCCCCGAAAGGTGTTGCCGTCATCGGCGCTTCACGTGAGGCGCACAAACTGGGTTATGGCGTGGTGCGCAATCTGATTGACCACCACTTCCCCGGCGAAATTTACCCCGTTCACCCCGCCGCCACCGAAATTCTGGGCAAGCGGTGCTATCCCGCCATCGCCGACGTGCCCGACCCCGTCGATTTAGCCATCATCATCGTCGCCGCGCCGAAAGTGCCCGCCGCCGTGGCAGCCTGCGGACAGCGCGGCATCAAACACGTGATTGTGCCCAGCGGCGGCTTCCGCGAAGCGGGCGAAAAGGGCATCGCGCTGGAAGCGGAACTCGCCGCGGTTGCCGAAAAACACGGCGTCACGGTGATGGGTCCCAACTGCATCGGCAGTATTGACACCCACACCCCGCTGAATACCACCTTTGTGGTCGGTATGCCCCAACCGGGCGACATCGGCTTTGTGTCGCAATCGGGCGCGATGTGCGCCGTGGTGATTGACTGGGCGCAGGGGAAGGGCATCGGATTCTCGCGCATCGTCAGCTTGGGCAATCAAGTGGGGGTGACAGAAACTCAGACACTCGCCGCGCTGGGCGACGACCCGAACACCCGCGTCATCACCCTTTATATGGAAGGGGTGAGCGATGGCGCAGCCTTCATCCGCACCGCCGCAGCGGTGGCGCGCCGCAAACCCATCATCGCCATCAAAGGGGGGCGAGGCAAAGGGGGGGCGCAGGCGGTAGCGTCGCACACCGGCTCGCTGGCGGGCAGCACCGAGGCATACGATGCCGCGTTCGCCCGCGCGGGCATTTTGCGCGCCAACTCGATGCAGGAAATGTTCAATCGGGCGCGCGCGCTGGCGTGGCAACCCCTGCCGCAGGGCAACCGCGTCGCCGTGCTGACCCACGCCGGCGGTCCCGGCATCATGGCGGTAGACGCCATCGAAGCCGCCGGGCTGACGCTCGCTCCCCTCACCGCCGAAACGCAATCGACGCTGAAAAAACAACTGCCCCCCGCCGCCAGCGTTCACAACCCAGTGGACATTCTGGCGGGACCGGGCGTCGGCACGTATGCGCTTGCGCTGGAGGCATTGCTCGCCGACCCCACCGTGGACGCGGTGCTGGTCATCATGGCGCCCAACGACTGGTTCCTGCCCACCAGCCTCGCCGACACCGTCGCCGACATCGCCGCCCGGCATCGCAAGCCGGTGCTGACCGCCATCATGGGCGAAATGTCCGCCGCCGCCGATGACGCCCGCGCAATCTTGAGCCGCCGCCGCATCCCCAACTTCACCTTCCCGGAAGAAGCCCCCTCTGCCCTCGCCGCGATGTGGCAGCGCCAACAGTGGCTTTCAGCGGCGGAAGATACGCCATCCCCGCCGCCGCATATCGACAAAACAGCCGCAGAAACCGCACTCAACGCGGGCGATTTCGCCGCCGCGCTGTCCGCGTATGGCATCCCCCTGCCGCCGTCGGCGTTCGCCGCCACCCCCACCGAAGCGGTTCGGCAGGCGGAAACGATGGGCTATCCCGTGGCGCTGAAACTCGTTTCGGCGAACATCACCCACAAATCGGACGTGGGCGGGGTGGTTTTAAATTTATCTGATGGTGATTCGGTGGCACGCGCCTTCGGGCAGATAATGGACGCGGCTCGCGCGGCACATCCATCCGCGAAATTAGAAGGGGTACTGGTGCAAAAAATGTTGGCGGGAGGACAGGAACTCATCATCGGCGCACGGCGCGACCCGCAATTCGGCGCGCTGGCGCTGGTCGGCACGGGTGGGGTGGAAGTGGAACTCGTGCGCGATGTCGCCACGGCGATTGCGCCCCTTTCGCCCGCGCAGGCAGAGCGTCTGCTGGATGAAACTATCGCCGGGAAGCGGCTGCGCGGCTGGCGAAACATCCCCGCGGCAGACCGCGCCGCCGTGATTGATGCGCTGGTGCGGCTCTCGCAACTGGCGGCGGATTTCCCCCAAATCGCCGAGGTGGAAATCAATCCGTTTTACGCGCTGTCGGCGGGCGGCTTCGCCGTGGATGTGCGGGGACGGCTGGTGTAAAGAATCAAAAAAGCAGCACTCTCGGCGTGAGAGTGCTGCTTTTTGGCGAACAAATGATTATCCCAACCCAAATATCCACGGCTGTGGAATTGCCAGTAGCATCAGCGCGGAACCCAGGAGCGCAATATTTTTCATAAAGTTGACCATAGAATTTGCGTCAAGGGTACTCCCCCATTGATGGGGGAGAGGAATTGAC
>CAZMXX010000160.1:0-8347 GCA_964570315.1 uncultured Anaerolineaceae bacterium
CCCCGCGGACCGTAAATCGTGGGCAGCACGCCATTGGTCATCAGCCGAGTTATGGCGGGCGCCCACGCTTTTGTGGAACTGTATAACGCTCAACCCGACCCCATCAATTTGAACGGCTACCGTCTGGTGTACCAACTGGGAACCACCGAGCAGGATTTGCCAGTTTTCACCTTCGATGGCGATTTTTGGTTGCCGGGATACCATCACGCGCTGCTGGTGCGCGATGGCGACGATGTGGGCGTGCGGGCGGATGGCACGTTTGAACAGCAGTTGAACATCAAAACGGGCGGTATTGGGTTGTATGACCCCGACGGAAATTTGGTGGATGCGCTGGCGTGGGGCAAAGCGCCCGCCGCCTTCACCGAAGGGACAGCGCTGGATGCGATGCCGAAAGATGCCGTCTTCGAGCGGCGTCCCGGTGGCGACGGCGGCAATTTCACCGATACCGATGACAACGCCGCCGATTTCGTGGTGGCTGCGCCGAACCCGCGCACCACTACCGATGACCCGCTCCCCGCGCCGAACCATCCACTACTGGTGCGGCTCATCGCCCCCGAAAGCGCGGAACCGGGGCAAAATTTCGACTATCAATTGCAGTTGGAAAATCGCACTGGGCACGATGTGACCGACTTGACCATCACCCTGCCTCTGCCCGCCGATGTCACCGTCCAGCAGATTTCTGACGGCGGTTCAGAAGCGGGCGGCACAGCCCAATGGACGGTGGACGCGCTGACAGATGGTGGCAGTCTCACCCGCGTCGTTACCGTGCAAGCTCCGTGGACATACACTACCTTCCGTATTGACCACTATCAGGTTGCCAGTCCTGACCTGCCGCGTCCCGCGCTCGGCACGGCTGCCATCACCGATATTGCGGGTGGGGTTGTGCCTATTGGCGTGGCACGGACACTCCCCGGTGGCACGCGCGTCACCATCGAAGGGACGGCAACGATGTACACCGGCGGCTATTATGCCGGTGGCGGGAACACCAAATTTTACATTCAGGATGACACCGGTGGCATTCAGGTGCAGGTGTTCGGGGAAGACGGTCCCCTGCCGGATGTGAAACTGGGTGATGTTGTGCGTGTCAGCGGCGACATCACCGTGTACCGCGATTCGCTGGAAATTATCCCCGCCACCCTGCCCGCCGATGTGGAAATTGTCGGCGGGGCACCAGAACTTTCGCCGGAACGGGTGGACATCGCCACAGTGAAAAATCCCGATTTGGCGGGGAAATACATTTCTGTCACCGGAAAAGCCACCCGCATTGAAGAATTTACATACAGTTATGAACTGGATGTGATGGATGATGCGGGCAACACCCTGCTGGCGTATGTCGATAAACTGACCAACCTGACCACCGATGATTTGGATGTGGGTAATTTTTACACGGTGTCGGGGGTGCTGGAATATTATCAGGGCAAATGGCAGTTGAAACCACGCACCGCCGCCGATTTTCAGGAGGTGTACCCGCCAATTTTGCGGGTGGAACTGACCGCACCGAACACTGTTCAGCCGGGCGAAACGTTGGAATATGCCCTCACCGCGTTCAATCACACCGATGCGCCGCTGACGCACGTCACGCTCAGTAGCCCCATCCCCGCCGAGTTGAGCGAAATTTTCGATGGCGGCTATCAGGATGGCGACACCATCAAATGGGATATTCCCAGCCTGCCCGCGGGCGATTCGTTCACCGCGCGTTTCTCGGTTATCGCCCCCGCCGACGCCGAGCAGATTGTGAATGACGGCTATCAAGCCACCGCGTCGGAATTCGCCGACCCCGCCACCGGTCCCGCGTTCCGAACCTTCATCGGCGACAGTGTGCCCATCTGGGCAATTCAGGGCGACGGCGAAAAATCGCCGTACACCGGCTCGGATGTGACCACCGCCGGTATCGTCACCGCCGTGTTCGACCCCGAACAGATTCCCGGCTTCTTCATTCAAGAAACCATCACCGATGGCGACCCCGTCACCTCCGAAGGGCTGTTTGTGTGGGACGAAACGGGCATGGCGCAAGTTGCCATCGGCGACCGCGTGCGCGTTTCCGGCACGGTGAAAGAGAAATCGGGGCAGACGCAGATCCAGCTTTCGGCGGTGGAAGTGTTGTCGTCGCAGCAGAGCCTCCCCGCTCCCACCCCGCTCGACCCGCCCGCCGAGGCAGACGCTGCCGCCACATATTTTGAAACGCTGGAAGGGATGTTGGTCAGCGTGGATGACGCGCTGGCGGTCAGCCCCATCACCAAATACGGCGAAACCAGTTTAGTGCTGAAAAAAGCGGGCGTGGATCGGATTTACAAAAATGACCCGCAGCACGGCTTGCTCATCACCATTGATGAGGGGAGTTGGGCGGCGAATTACATCGACGACCCCGCCGCGCTGCCGTGGCGCATTGCCACCGGCGACACCGTGCGCAATGTGCAGGGACCGTTGGCGTTCACCTTCGGGCAGTTCAAAATCGAACCCCTTTCGCCGCCGGAAATCATCCCCGGCGCACTGGAACGGCAACCCACCCTGCCGGAAGTCGGCATGGACGGGTTCAGCATTGTCACCTATAATGTCGAAAACTTCTTTGACGCGCGCAGCCCCAATCCCAGCAACCCGCCGTTGCCTTCGCCGAAAGAATATCAGCATAAAGCGTTGAAGATTGCCAATTCCATCGCCGCGATGGGCTATCCGACCATCATTGCATTTGAGGAAGTGGAAAATATTGATGTGCTGGAAAAAGTGGCGGCGCAGGAACCGCTGGCAGGGTACGATTATCAAGCCGTACTCATCGAAGGGATTGACAGCCGGGGAATTGATGTCGGCTATCTGGTGCGTGGCGACCGCGTGACGGTGGATGATGTGCAGTTGCGGCTCGACGACGCGGGCTATTTCACCCGTGGACCGCTGGTGATGAAAACGACCATCGCCACTGATGGCGGCGACGTGACGCTGTACACCATCGCCAACCACTTCGTTTCGCTTGGTGCGGGCTTCGACGCGACCGAGCCTCGGCGGGTGAAACAGGCGGAATGGAACGTGAAACTCGCGCAGGAAATTTTGGCGGACGACCCCGACGCGCGCATCGTCATTTTGGGCGATTTGAACACCTTCTTCGATACGCCGTCCATTCAGGTTTTCCGGGATGCCGGTTTTGTCCACGCCTTTGATCCCATCCCGGCGGAGGAACGCTACACCTACATTTTCCAGGGCGAATCGGAAACGCTCGACCATATGCTGGTCACGCCGAATCTGGCGAAGATGATTGACCGGGTGCAAATGTTGCGCATTAATGCCGATTTCCCGCTGGCAGACCCGGCGGACGACTCACCCACCCGCACCAGCGACCACGACCCGGTGGTGGTGTGGTTTAAATAGCGGAGGGTGATTCGTGAGATTGGTTGTTGGAGATTAGCTCGTATTTCGTATTTCGTATTGCGTGATTTTACGGAACACGCAACACGAAATACATTATTTGCAACCCTGCAACTTTGCATTTGGGACTTGAAACTTGAAACCTGAAACTCGCAACATCATCATCACCGGCTTTATGGGGACGGGAAAATCCACCGTCGCGCCTCTGCTGGCGGACGCGCTCGGCTGGGCATTTGTGGACATGGACGCGCTGATTGAAGCGCGGGAAGGGCGCACCATCCGCGAAATTTTCGAGGCGGACGGCGAGCCGTATTTTCGGGCGTTGGAAAGCGACCTCTGCCGCGAACTGAACGGCTGGCGCGAGCGGGTTATCGCCACCGGCGGCGGCACGCTGGTCAACCCGCAAAACCTGGCGACCGTTACGCCGCACAATCTCGTCATCTGCCTCGACTGCGCCCCCGACGTGTTGTGGGAACGCCTCTCCGCCGCCACCGACCGCCCTATGCTCGACAGCGATGATACACGGGCGCGGTTGGAATCGCTGCTGGCGGAACGTCAGCCCGCCTATGCCCGCATCCCGCATCATATTGACGTGAGCCACCGCTCGCCGGATGAAACGGTGGCGATGGCGATGGAGATTTTTGAAAGTGAACGTGTGAGCCGGTGAGAACGTAAAACGTACTACGTGTTCCGTGAAATTCCGCAACACGAAACACGAAATACGCCTGAACTTGAAACTTTGAACTTGAAACCGAGACCAAAAATGACCACCATTACCGTGAATACCCCATCCGGCAGTTACCCCATCTACCTGCGCGAAGGCGGACTCCGTGACGCGGGCGACCTGCTCCGCGAGCGCGGTTTCTCCGGCAAATGCGCCATCGTCACCAACCCGATGGTGGGGCAACACTATGCCGACACGCTGGCGGATACCCTCCGCGCCGCCGGATTTTCGCCTGTGGTGTGTGAAATTCCCGACGGCGAACAGCACAAAACTCTGGCGACCGTCGCCGGGCTGTACGACCGATTTTTGGCGGCGGGCTTGGAGCGCACCAGTCCGATAATCGCCCTCGGTGGCGGTGTTACGGGCGACATCACCGGCTTTGCCGCCGCGACATACCTGCGCGGCGCACCCTTCGTCCAAATTCCCACCAGCCTGCTGGCAATGGTGGATGCCAGCGTCGGCGGGAAAACCGGCGTGGATTTGCCGCAGGGGAAAAATCTGGTCGGCGCGTTCAAACAGCCCGAAATGGTACTCATTGACCCCGACGTCCTTTCGACGCTCCCCGGCGCGGAATTCCGGTCGGGGATGGCGGAAGTGCTGAAACATGGGATCATCGCCAATGAAACGCTGTTTGAAAGCCTGCAAACGGGCAATTTCAGCCTGCTGTGGATGCTGGAAGAAGCCGTGCGGGTGAAAGTGAACGTGGTGCAATCCGACCCGTTTGAGCGGGGGCGGCGGGCGGTGCTGAATTTGGGGCACACCTTCGGACACGCCTTCGAGAAGCTCGCCAATTTTGAATTGCGCCACGGTGATGCAGTGGCTATCGGCATGGTGTGCGCGGCACAACTCGCCTTGGAACTGGGGCACTGCGCCGCCGACACCGCCGCGCGAATCATCCACGCCATCGAATTTCTCGGTTTGCCCACCGCCATCCCCGCGCATGACCCGGAAATGGTGTGGCAGACCATGACCACCGACAAAAAGAAAGCGGGCGGCACCATCCGCTTCGTCCTTCCCCGCGCCATCGGCGACGTGGACGTATTCGACGATGTGCCGGAAACTGTGGTAAAATCAATATTGGAAATGACGAGTGACGAATGACGAATGGCAGAGAGATGAACACCAATATCCAATCACTGGTAACCAATGACCAATGACTAATATCCTCCTTCTGAACGGTCCCAATCTGAATCTGCTCGGCACGCGCGAACCGGATATTTACGGCGCGTTGACCCTCGACGACATCGTTCAACGGGTGACGGATGCGGCGGCGATGCGCGGCGCAACCGTGCGAGCGTTCCAATCCAACAGCGAAGGCGCGCTGGTGGACGCCCTGCACGATGCCCGCACGTGGGCGGATGGCGTCATCTTCAACCCCGGCGCATACACCCACACCTCCGTCGCCCTGCGCGACGCCATCGCCGGGACGGGGCTGCGGGTGGTGGAAATCCACCTCAGCAACATCCACGCCCGCGAAGAATTTCGGCACACCAGCCTGCTCGCGCCGGTGTGCGTCGGGCAAATCAGCGGCTTCGGCTGGCGTGGGTATCTGCTGGCGCTGGAAGCGCTGCTGCCTGAATAATCCGGCAGAGCATTCGCCTTTTTGCCCGTTCATCGGTATAATTGCCCCGCATTTTTTAATCGAAGATTGCCTGTCGGACACTTTGACCCAAAGGTTGAATTGCACGTAAATTTGTGTCCGAAATTGAGGAGATGTTGTGTTCAAAAAACTCAGTTTGAAAGATACACTGGCGAAAACGCGCGGCTCGTTGATGGGACAACTCACCGGGCTGTTCGCCGGTTCGGAAATTGATGATGAATTTTGGGAAGATTTGGAAGCCATTCTGATTCAATCCGATATGGGCATGGAAACCACGCTGGAAGTGGTGGAACGGGTGCGCGAGCGAGTGCGCACCGAACGGGTGAAACATCCCGACGGGGCGCAAGCGTTGCTGAAAGATGAGCTGAAAAAGCTCATCGTTGACAATACCCCTCTGCAACTGGATAAAAAACGCCTGCTCACCGTGGTGATGATGGTCGGGGTGAACGGTTCCGGCAAAACCACCACCACCGCGAAAATGGCGAACTATTACCTCAAGCAGGGGAAAAAAGTGACCCTCGCCGCCGCCGACACCTTCCGCGCCGCCGCCATCGAACAGTTGCAGGAATGGGGACGGCGATGCGGCGCGACCGTTATCGCTCATCAGCCCGGTTCAGACCCCGGGGCGGTGGTGTACGACGCGCTGAAAAGCAGTCTCGCCCGCAAAGCCGATTTGGTGCTGATTGACACAGCGGGGCGGTTGCACACCAAATTCAATTTGATGCGGGAACTGGAAAAATTGTACAGCGTCGCGGGGAAACAAGTTCATCAAGCCCCGCACGAGTCGCTGTTGGTGCTGGACGCCACCACCGGGCAAAACGCGCTCAGTCAGGCGAAGCATTTCAAAGACGCGGCGAAAATCACCGGCGTGGTTTTGACCAAACTCGATGGCACGGCGAAGGGGGGCGTGGTCTTCGCCATCCGGCGCGAGTTGGGCGTGCCGGTGCGTTTCATCGGCACGGGGGAAGGGATAGGCGACATCCGCCCGTTCGACGCGGATGCATTCATTGACGGACTCTTTTCAGAATAGCAGGAGGGCAAGCATGCAAGATTTGTTCGACAAACTCACCGACCTGCGCCAGCGGATCGGTTCAATTATGGTGCGTCTTTGACGTTCCGGAAAAGCAAAAACAGATTGCGGCTTTAGAAAAAGAAAGCGCCGCCGCCGATTTTTGGAATGACGCGCAAGCGGCGCAGGCGAAAATGCAGAAACTTTCCGCGCTGCAAAACGAGGTCAATGCGTGGCTGAAACTTCAACGGGAAGTGGAAGACACCCGCGAACTGCTGGAACTTTCGCTGGATGAAACCGATGAAGCCGCCGAAAACGAATATGCGGCGGAAGTGGCTCGTTTGGAAAAAACCTTCACCGAGATGGAATTTCTGGTGATGCTCTCCGGCAAACATGACGCCGACGACGCGGTCATCTCCATTTCCGCGGGGGCGGGCGGCACGGAAGCCCAAGACTGGGTGGAGATGCTGTTGCGGATGTACCTCCGTTGGGCGGAACATCGCCGCTACAAAACTGAAATTCTCGACCAACTCGAAGGGGATGGCGCGGGGCTCAAAAGCGTCACCGTACTGGTGAAGGGGAGATACGCCTACGGGTATCTGAAATCCGAGCGGGGCGTGCACCGGCTGGTGCGCATTTCCCCCTTCGATGCCGCCAATCGCCGCCACACCTCCTTCGCGCTGGTGGAAGTTGTGCCCGACATCAAAGGGGACATCGACATCCAAATTTCCCCCGACGAGGTTGAAATGGACGTTTTCCGTTCCTCCGGCGCGGGCGGGCAGCACATGCAGAAAAACTCCACCGCCGTGCGGCTGAAACACAAACCGACCGGCATTGTGGTGACCTGCGAAAATCAACGCTCGCAGACGCAAAACAAAGAGACCGCGCTCCGCATTTTAAAAGGAAAACTGTACGATTTGGAAGAGCAGCGCCGGGCGGAAGAGCAGGCGAAATTGAAAGGCGAACACATCGAAGCGGGTTGGGGAAACCAGATTCGCTCGTATGTCCTGCACCCGTACAAAATGGTGAAAGACCACCGCACCAACCACGAAGTCGGCAACGCCGAAGCGGTGCTCGACGGGCGACTGGACGATTTCATCCACGCCTTTTTGAAATACAGCGTGGGGAGTTAGGGGTTGGTTCTCAGTTGTCAGTTCTCAGTTATCGGATATTGTTAGTCTGAAAATCGAAAACCGAATACTGAAAACCGAAAACTGAAAACTAAAAACCGACAACCATCAAGGAGTTCATCCGTGAAAAAATATTTGCCACAATCTGCCGGCGTGCTCTGGTGGGGGGTGGCGCTTTTTTTTCTGCTCGCCATCTTTTTCCTGCTCCCCGTCCAGCCGAACGATTATTGGTGGTATCTCCGTCTGGGCGGCGACATCCTCCGCACGGGGCATATCCCCGTTACCGACAGCTATTCGTTCACGCGCGCGGGGCAGCCGATGGTGTACCATTCGTGGCTGTCGGCGGTGGCATTTTGGGTGCTGTACCGATGGGGCGGGCTGGATTTGACGGTGCTGGCGCGGGCGGTACTGCTGGCGGCAACCTTCACCCTTGTTTGGCGGATGGCATGGCGTGCCTGCGCGGGCAGCCGGTGGGGGGCGGTGGTGGCTGTTGGGGCGGCCATGATGGGGAGACGTAGTTGGGCGATGCA
>CAZMXX010000161.1:0-8346 GCA_964570315.1 uncultured Anaerolineaceae bacterium
GTGTACAGCCGGGTGATATGGGCGACACGCTCGGCGGCGTTTGTCTCGATTTTCGTCCCCGCGCTCAGCCTGATTTTGGGCGTATTTTTCGGTGTGCTTGCCGGATATTTTGGCGGATGGGTCGATACGATTATAATGAGGATGAGCGACGTCCTCTTTGCCTTTCCCGGATTATTGTTCGTTTTCTTTATTGCTGCTACAATAAAACCGGCGGTTCTGGATTGGGTCAAAACCATTGGGTTACGAGAATTTGCCAAACAAGGTTATGTGGATTACATTGTTATCTTCAGCGCACTGGCGTTGGTTGGCTGGCCCGGTTTGGCACGACTGGTGCGCGGACAATTTTTAACGTTGCGAAACAGAGAATTTGTATTGGCAGCGCGAGCCATTGGAACATCAAACTGGAAAATTGCCATGCGGCACATTTTGCCAAACGCCTTAACCCCTGTCATCGTGGCAGTCTCCGGGGGAGTTGGCGGGGCAATTGCCGCCGAAACGAGCCTCAGTTTTTTGGGCGTGGGCTTGCAACCGCCAAACCCCAGTTGGGGGCAAATGATCAGCGATTATTACGTCTATTGGCGAAGCGCGGATTTGTGGCCCCTGCTCTTAATACCATCAATCATTTTAGTAGCCGTTATTTTAGCATTTACCTTCATTGGCGATGGTTTGCACGAAGCATTGAACCCTTATTTGGAATAAATCGTATCTGTATGGGTTGCAGTGCCACATATGCCGGGCATATTGCACCCATGCATCCGATTTCGTAATTGTACAATATTTTATGGAGGAGTATATATGGCAAGACTGCTGGAGGTAAAAGGACTCCGCACCCAGTTTTTCACCCAAGACGGGGTGGTGAATGCCGTGAACGGTATTTCATACACGCTGGATGAAGGCGAAACACTGGGGATTGTTGGTGAAAGTGGTTGCGGAAAAAGCGTCGGGGTGATGTCGCTGATTCGTCTCATTCCGTCACCGCCGGGGAAAATTGTGGGCGGCGAGGTGATTTTCAACGGGCAAGACCTGCTGAAAATCTCCGACAGCGAAATCCGTTCCATCCGGGGCAACAAAGTCGGTATGATTTTCCAAGACCCGATGACATCACTCAACCCGGTATTGACCATTGGGCGGCAAATCACGGAAGCGCTGCAACTGCATTTGGGGATGAACAACTCGCAAGCCCGTGCCCGCGCGGTGGAGTTGTTGGAACTGGTGGGTATCCCCTCTGCCGCAGACCGCTTGGACGATTATCCGCATCAATTTTCCGGCGGGATGCGCCAGCGTGTGATGATTGCGATTGGACTTTCCTGCAATCCTCAATTGCTCATTGCCGATGAGCCGACGACTGCACTGGATGTGACCATTCAGGCACAGATTGTCGATTTGGTGAGAAAACTGCGGGATGAATTGGGTATGGCAGTCATCTGGATTACCCACGACTTGGGCGTGGTTGCCGGTATGGCAGACCGGATGCTGGTGATGTACGCCGGGATGATTGTGGAAGAAGCCGGTGTGAAAGAGTTGTATGCCAATCCGCGCCACCCGTACACCATTGGCTTGCTCGGTTCGCTGCCCCGTCTCGACCAGTTGACCGGCGAGAAACTCGACTCCATTGAGGGTCTCCCCCCCGATTTGATTGCGCTCCCCAAAGGTTGCCCATTCTATGCCCGCTGCAAATACCGCATCGAGCGGTGTAAAACAGATAATCCTGCTCTTGAAAACGTCGGTGTCGGGCATCGTGCGGCATGCTGGGTTGATGTGACCAGAGACCCCGTAACCACCGAAAACCCCTGGCATACGGTGTAGGAGAGAAAAATGACCGATAAAAATGTTTTGATGCACGTAAAAGATTTGAAAATGTACTTTCCCATCACCCAGGGAATTGTTATTCAGCGCCATGTTGGCGACATCAAAGCGGTGGACGGGGTGACGTTTGACATTCGCCGGGGTGAAACGCTGGGTTTGGTGGGCGAATCCGGTTGCGGAAAATCCACCACCGGACGGGCGATTTTGCAACTTTACACCCCCACCGCCGGGGAAGTGGAATTTGAAGGGCATGACATCACCAAGCTGAAAGGCGAGCAACTCCGCAAGATGCGCCGCCGGATGCAGATGATTTTTCAAGACCCGTATGCGTCCCTCAACCCCCGTATGACCGTGGGCAGCATTGTTTCCGAACCGTTGGAAGTCCACAATATTCTGAACCGCAGTGAACGCCGCGAGCGCGTGAAAGAATTGCTGGAAGTGGTGGGGCTGAACCCGTATTTCATCAACCGCTACCCCCACGAGTTTTCCGGCGGGCAACGCCAGCGCATCGGTGTGGCGCGCGCTTTGGCGCTCAACCCCGATTTCATTGTTTGCGATGAGCCGATTTCCGCGCTGGACGTTTCCATCCAAGCTCAGGTCATCAACCTTTTGCAGGATTTGCAGCAGGAATTTGGGCTGACCTACCTCTTCATTGCCCACGACCTTTCGGTGGTGCGACACATCAGTGACCGCATCGCGGTGATGTACTTGGGCAAACTGGTCGAATTGGCAGACCGGAAAACCTTGTACGACAATCCGATGCACCCCTACACGCAGGCGTTGCTTTCCGCCGTGCCCATCCCCGACCCGGTGGTGGAGGAAAAACGCCAGCGCATCATCTTGCAGGGGGATGTTCCCAGCCCGGCGAATCCGCCGAAGGGTTGTAACTTCTGCACCCGTTGCCCGAAAGCCTTTGAACCGTGCTATGAAACAGAACCGGAATTCAAAGAGCTTGAACCCGACCATTGGGTTGCTTGCCACCTGTATTAAAAACCGCACCGAATTTGGTGGGTTTTGAACCTTGAACGGGGACTGTGCGTATAACGTTTGGTGACCATTTTTGCCAAAACATAGCTTTAACATCGAACCGTTAAAGAGCCCGAGTCCCTGAAAATACTCCTGATTGATGAGGGATGTTGTATGTTACGATTTATAATTCGACGTATTTTGGGGTTTATCCCCGTACTGTTGGGTGTTGTCATCTTCACCTTCTTTATGGCACGTGCAATTCCCGGTGGACCTTTTGACTTTGTAGGCGACAAAAGTTTGCCGGCATCCGTTGTGAAAAACCTTGAGGCGAAATATCATCTGGATTGGCCTCAGAGCAAGCAATTCATCTCTTATATGATTGGCGATGAATTGAAAATCGGTTCGTTCACCATATATGACCTTGACCCCACGATACCGGCGTATTCCTATGGTGTTTTGCGCGGTGATTTAGGTCCCTCCTTCCGGTATCGGGGGCAAACGGTGAATGATATTATCGCCCGGACGTTCCCGCTTTCGGCGCAATTGGGGATTATGTCCATCATTCTGGGTTTGATTATTGGTATCCCCGCCGGCATTATTTCCGCTTTGAAACAAAATACCTGGCTTGATTACTCGGCGACGTTTGTGGCGGTGCTGGGGGTCTCCATCCCCAGTCTGGTGATGGCGCCGCTGCTCATTTGGATTTTCTCGGTGCAGTTGGGGTGGTTCCCTGCTGCCACGTGGGGCGCCAAGCCCCCATATTTCCAAAATATGTTCCTCACGCCGGGGTTTGACTGGGGGAACTATTTCAAACACGCGGTGATGCCGGTGTTTGCGTTGGGTACAGGGCTTTCAGCCTCATTCGCCCGCTTGATGCGCGCCAGCCTGTTACAAGTTATCCGTGAAGACTACATCCGCACCGCCCGCGCAAAGGGCTTGCATGAACGCGCCGTGATTTACGGACACGCGTTGAAAAACAGCCTGATTCCCGTCGTCACCATTATTGGACCGATGTTTGCCGCGCTGATTACCGGTACGTTGGTCATTGAGCAGATTTTCGGGCTCAACGGCATGGGAAAACACTTTGTGCAAAGCATTACCAACCGTGATTACGCGGTGGTTTTGGGAACTATTTTGGTTTATACCATCTTGCTGGTGTTCTCGAATTTGCTGGTTGACTTGATGTACGGGTGGCTTGATCCGCGTATTCGCTTTGATTAAAAAAGATGATTTAGGACGGAGATAAAAAATGGCAGTAGCAGAACTCCCCGCTGCGGGACAATTGGCGCGTAAGCCGCGCAGTTTGATGTCTGACTCCATCAATCGGCTGAAAAAGAACAAACTCGCCATCGTCAGTATTGTATTTTTAGTGGTGATGATGTTCTCGGCATTTGTACTGGCGCCGTACATCACCACCGGCGATTTTGCCGACCAGGATTTGATGCAGAACAATGCTGTACCGGCATGGATGATCCCCATTATGCCCAAAGGTGCGGAAAATTATGCCCGCATCAGCTCTGATTTCATCCTCGGAGCGGATGATTTGGGACGTGATTTGTGGACGCGAACCGTTTACGGCGCGCGCATTTCATTGCTGGTGGCAATTGTTGCCTCCACTGTGAGCTTGTTGATTGGCACGGTGTACGGTTTAGTTTCCGGTTATGCCGGCGGTATGATAGATACCGTGATGATGCGGATTGTTGACTTTTTATACGGGTTTCCCTTCCTGATTGTGGTGATTTTATTGCAAACCTATTTCAAGGCGGTTGCCAGGCGCGGTGTTGGCGGCGGTTTTGGACAATCGTTGGTGGCGCTAAATGCCTCAATGGGTGGGGTGCTATTCCTCTTCATTGCGATTGGGTTGGTGAACTGGATTGGTATGGCGCGTATTGCACGCGGGCAGGTGCTGTCCGTGCGCAGAAAAGAATATGTGGAAGCCGCTAAAGCCGTGGGTGCGCCCGATATTCGCATTATTTTCCGCCATATTTTGCCCAACATTGTGGGTCCGCTGATTGTGGTGGAAACGCTGGCAATTCCGGGCTACATCTTCCTGGAAGCATTTTTGAGCTTCATCGGTTTGGGGGTGGACGCACCGACACCCAGTTGGGGGATTATGATTTCGGAAGCCGCACCCGGCATTCGCACCTACCCCAACCAGCTTCTCCCGCCGGCAATTGCCTTGACGCTGACCACGCTCGCCTTCAACTTTATGGGGGATGGTTTGCGGGATGCATTTGACCCGCGTCTGAAGGAATGACGCGTCATGACAAAATAAAATTTGTCAATTTTTGAATTTTCAGCTAATATTGTATATGCGAATCTATGAAAATAATTGAATCTTAAAAGTGCCGAAGTACGTGTTCACTTGAAAGGAGGTGGTGTCCACCCGAGGTCGTTATCAATGTAAATTTCATTGCAGTCAACATTAATGCCCCTAGTTTTGGTTTTACGTCTGCGTTTTGGCAGGCAAAAAAATTCAACCCGGTTAATTTAATTAACCAAGGAGGAGAGAACACATATGTTTTCTAAAAGAACTCTGTTGTTGGTTGTAGTTATCGCGATGCTCGCGGCTGTTGCTGCGCAATGTGGTGCTGCGCCCACGCCCGAAACTGTAACCGTGGTGCAAACCGTTGTGGTTACCAAAGAAGTTAAAGGCGAGACCGTAACCGTCGTTGAAACGGTTGAAAAAGAAGTTGTGGTGACCAAAGAAGTGCAAGTGGAAGTTGCGCCCGCCACCCGTTATGATGGCAAAGTGACTTTGCACGCCAACCTCGGCACCGAACCCCCCACCCTCGACCCCTCGTTGGCAACTGACACCACGTCAGTGACGCTTGACCGCAACCTCTTTGTCGGTTTGACCGACTTCGACCCCGTCACCGGCGATGTGTCTCCGATGCTGGCGACTGACTGGTCTGTCTCGGATGATGGTTTGACCTGGACCTTCAATCTGCGCAACGACATTCCCTGGGTGCATTATGACCCCGCAACCGGCGAAACCGTCCAAGTCACCGATGCTGACGGCAATCCCCGGTTCGTGAATGCCTACGACGTGGAATATGGCGCCAAACGCACCATCAACCCCGAAACCGCTTCGGATTACTCCTACGTAACTTACATCATCAAAAACGCGATGGAAGTCAACACCGGTGAAGATGCTGACGGCAACCCCACCGAACTGACGCTGGATGATGTGGGCGTGAAAGCATTGGACGAAAGCACTGTTCAATTCACCCTCGAAAATCCTGCCGGTTACTTCCCCGCCATCGCCGGGATGTGGGTACTCCGCCCCGAACCGCAGTGGGCAATTGATGAATACGGCGAACGCTGGATTGAAGCCGGTCTCATTGACACCAACGGTCCGTACGTATTGGACGAATGGATCCACGGCGGCAGCATGCGCCTGGTGAAAAACCCCTTGTGGATTGATGCTGACAACGTACAGATTGAAGTCATCGACTTGCTGATGATTGAAGAATCCTCAACCGCATTCGCCCTGTACGAAAACAACGAACTGGACTACACCGGTGTGCCGTTGCCCGAAATGGACCGCGTGAAAGCAGACCCGGTTTTGAGCGAAGAATTGCGCATCGCCCCCGTGCCCTGCACCTACTACTATGGCTTTGTGAACACCAAACCGCCGTTTGATGACGTACGTGTTCGCCGCGCATTCAGCGCAGCCATTGACCGCCAAGGGCTGATTGACAACGTCCTCAAAGGCGGACAAATTCCTGCAACCACTTTCGCACCTCCCGGAATCTTCGGCGCCCCCGAACCCGGCACCGTTGGCTTGGGCTACGAACCTGACTACGCCAAAGCACAGCTTCAAGAATTCCTGGACGAAAAAGGCATGACCATGGATGACTTCAACAGCACCTACGACATCGTCCTCGGTCACAACACCTCCGAAGGTCACGCGAAAATCGCCGCCGCTATCCAGCAAATGTGGAAAGACAACCTGGGCGCTGACGTCCGCGTGGAAAATCAGGAATGGAAAGTCTACCTGAAAACCATCAAGAAAGACACCCCCATCGAAGACGAATTCAGCATCTATCGCCTCGGTTGGTGTGCGGACTACCCGGATGAAAACAACTGGGTTTACGAAGTATTCAATAGCGAAGCCGGTTCAAACCGCGTCCGCCGCAATTGCGCGGATGCCAACTGCACCGAAACCACCGGTCCGAGCAAATTTGACGACTTGACCGCAGCAGCTGGCAAAGAGCAAGACCCGCAAAAACGCATTGAAATGTACAAAGAAGCGGAAGACATTCTGGCTCGCGAAGAAGCGGCATACGCACCGATTTACCACTACACCAGCGTGGTTGTCACCAAACCGTGGCTGACCCGCAACTACCCGCCATTGGGTGGTGCGGACTGGTACAACTGGAAAATAGATGCCGACGCTCAAATGGCGGCGATGCAGTAATTGCCCGTCAATCGGTAATCGATTTCTCGGTTGCTGAAACAGCAGTAAACGAAAGCCGGATGGCATTTACCATCCGGCTTTTTTGTGCGAAAAAAAAACACGTCATCGGCGCGTTTTGGGGTTTAGCGGGGGTGAACCGGTGCGGTGCGTTTAATAACCGAACGCCAATCGGTTCCACAATTTGGCGGGAAAGTCGTTCGCTTGCATCAACTTTTGCACGGTTTCCACATCATATGCCACCCGATGCAGGGTGAACGTCATCGAATCGGTGTTCAGAATGCCGTATGAAGCCCGCGCATCGCCATCACGCGGTTGACCCACGCTGCCGGGATTGATGATTAATCGGCGGCTGTTCAGCTTTTGCACAAAGGTCTCTGTTTCGGGGATGATGGTTTCGCAGATGCCGGAGGTTTGCGCTTCCGCGTAAATTACCGGACTGTGGGTGTGCCCCACAAAGCAATAGGGTGTTTCAAAATGCTTGAAGTTCAATTGGGCGACTTTGGGATACAAAATATATTCCCAGATGGGGTGTCGGGGGCTGCCGTGCACCAGCGTGAATATGTCTTCCTCAATGATATAAAGCGGCAGATTGTCCAGATATGCTCGATTTTCCGCGGTCAGTTGATTTTGTGTCCACAATACCGCAAACCGGGCATTTAGATTGAATTCATCAACATCCAATTTATCCAGCACCGCCCAATCGTGATTACCGGCAATGGCGGCGTGTTCATATTCATTCAGGCGTTCCACGCACTCATTGGGGCTTGGTCCGTAACCCACCACGTCACCCAGACACCAAATTTTGTCGAATTGCCCTTTTGCGGTATCGAGTACCGCATCCAGTGCGGTGATGTTTCCGTGAATGTCCGAGATGACCAAATAGCGCATAGTAAATCCTTGTTAGCGGAAGCATTGCCTAAAATCTGTACTATCATACCATAAGTTTTGGAATAGTAAAAGTGAATGCCACATTCCGGGGTGTTTCAATTTGGGGGTGAATGTTAACCCGGAAATGAATTTCCGGGCTGAAAGCCCAAGCCGACTTAAGTCGGCTTAAGTTTTGAGCCTTGAATTTTAATTCGAGGCGAAATCCCTGCATGCCGGTGGGGACTGTGGCAAAATTTCCTCATTTCCGCCCCAAAACTGAA